>JBGCEA010000025.1:0-12280 GCA_045105915.1 Nitratireductor sp. | reverse complement strand
CAATTGAGTGCTTGCCCAAATATTCAAGGAAACCAGCAAAGCTTAAGCTTGATAAAAGTGTTGAAGCAACAATGATAGCAAAAGCACCAAGACCACCAAGGCAAAGCGATACCAATGGTAAATCGGCAAGCGATTTTACTGCCATGGTTTGATTGATAAATTCTGGCACGGGCGCAAAAACAATTGTGCCATTTATAACTGCCCATAGCGCCATAAAGATAAGGGCTGTGGCTTTATTAGCTTTTAACCAGTCTGCAATGTCAAAGATTTTGTTTGCAAATAAATAGCCCGCTAAGAAGAAAACATAGCGCGACGAAAATTCGTCAACCAGCAAATAGCCAGTATGAATAGGTAAAATTTGCAAGAGCGCAGCGCCGGCAAACAATGCCCACCATGGCAAAGACTTTAACAACCTTGTGACAATAAAGAAGATGGGCAAAATATAAATAAACCACAAAGTGCCAAAAGGCTCTATGAATACATTTGCATATTTTAGCGCAAGCTCACCAATTGAAGCGCCTTCACCAAGCCAAACTGGTGCTTTGAAGGCAAATTGAATAGTGACCCACAAAATGTAGAAATAGAAAAAGTGCACGACTTTTCTATCAAAATATCTAAGCCAATTGCGGTTTATAACCAGCGCTAAAAAGAGACCTGAGATTAGGAAAAAATCTGGCATTCTAAATGGGCGTGCAAATTCTACAAAAGTGCCGAGCCAACCCGTTGCGCCAGCAGCTTTTTCAACGCCAAGCGTTGAGTGCATCATAACAACCAAAATGATGCAAAGACCCTTTGCATAATCAACCCAGTCTACGCGCTTGGCTGTACCATTTTGGCTCGTATGTAAGAGGTCAGGCGTATGTGCTGCAGTATTTTGCATAATACATGCTCCAAAAAGCTATAATTTAGCCACCAATGCCACTTCTGAATTAATATTTCCCAAATTTAGTCGTTAAAATTTTAACCTATTGTTCAACTTTGGCTTATCTTTCATCATTTTTGGCTAAATGGCTATAAATCTTCATTTTCTTTACTGCTCATTAAATTGCCCCATTTAGTATTCATTTGATCAAGCACGATACAAAGTGGCCATGCCACGACATATGCACTCAAATGAAAGCTTTAGTGGCGAGCCAATGAATAAACGTATTGAACCAAGCTTTGAGAGAAATCGCTCTAGAGGCCAAGCCGCTATAAGAGCGCCAAAGCGCTCGAACACTGCTCAAACTAAAAAGCAACGCAAAGCCAAAGCAAAAAGTGGCAATGGGTTTTTTAGATTTTTGAAGTTCTCAACCTATTGGAGTTTTGTTCTTGGCATTTGGGGTGTTATCGCGCTTGCTGGTTTTTTTGCCTATCATGCTATTCAGCTGCCAAGCTCTAGTACGTGGTCTATTCCAAAACGTCCACCCAATGCACGTATTGTCTCTATCGATGGATCGCTTATTGCCAACAGAGGTGTGACAGGTGGCCAAAACACCGCCCTAGATGAAATGTCGCCTTATTTACCTATGGCTGTAATTGCCATTGAGGACAGACGTTTTAAATATCATTTTGGGGTTGATCCAATTGGTCTGGCACGCGCTATGGTGACCAATGTTGCTAAAGGTCGTTTTGTGCAAGGTGGCTCCACGCTTACGCAGCAATTGGCAAAAAATTTATTTTTAGAGCCCAAGAGAACTTTGTCTCGTAAAGCTCAAGAAGCTATTTTGGCCTTTTGGTTAGAGAGCAAATTCTCAAAAGATGAAATTATCGAACTCTATCTAAACCGCGTTTATTTTGGCTCTGGGGCTTATGGCGTAGATGCTGCCTCTCGCAGATATTTTGGCAAATCGGCACGGGACGTTAATTTAGCAGAAGCTGCTTTATTGGCTGGCCTTTTAAAGGCGCCTTCAAAACTATCGCCTGCTAAAAACCCCAAAGGGGCAGAAGATCGTGCACAAATTGTGCTGACCTCAATGAAGCGCTCTGGTTTTATTACTGATCGAGAAGCTGCAACTGCGCTTACCATGCAAGCAAAAAAGGCAAAGCGTTATTGGAGCGGCTCTGAACATTATATTGCAGATATGGTGATGAAAGAATTGCCCGATTTGATTGGTGATTTACGTGAAGATGTTGTTGTAGACACAACCATTAATTTTGAATTGCAAAAGCTTGCTGGCAAAATTATTGCACAAACGATTTCAAAAAATGAGAAGAAGCTAAAAGTAACGCAAGGCGCAATGGTGTCTTTAGATGGTACTGGCGCAATACGAGCATTAGTTGGCGGACGAGAATATTCTGATAGCCAGTTTAACCGCGCAGTAGATGCTAAACGCCAACCAGGTTCTGCATTTAAGCCTATGGTATATTTAGCCGCCTTAGAGGCTGGGCGTGAACCTAGCTCAATAAGAATGGATAAACCTTTTATCGCTGGTAAGTGGAAACCAGAAAATTACGATAAGAAATTTCGTGGTGCTGTTAGTTTAAATCAAGCAATGTCTAGCTCTTTAAATACTATTGCAGCGCAAATGGTAATGGAAGTTGGCCCAAGAGCCGTGATAGAAGCTGCAGCTAGACTTGGCATAAAATCAAAACTTACGCGCAATGCCTCGATTGCGCTTGGAACTTCTGAAGTTTCTTTAATGGAATTGACCAGCGCTTATGCACCATTTGCAAATGGTGGCTATTTAGCAAAGCCATATGTCATTAAGCGCATTGCCAATAAAGATGGCAAAGTTTTGTATGAGCGCAAGTCATTTGCAAACCCTAAGGTTATAGCCTCTCGCGAACTTATGATGATGAACCAAATGCTTCGTACCACTGTAGAAGAAGGTACGGGTAAAGCCGCACGCGTAACCAATTGGCAAATTGGCGGCAAAACTGGCACAACACAAAATTCTAGAGATGCCTTGTTTGTTGGCTATAGCGCAAATTTAATTACAGGATTTTGGTTTGGTAATGACAATGGCAGCCCTACTAATAAAGTAACTGGGGGCACAATTCCGGCCAAGAGCTTTGCCACGTTCATGAGCGCTGCTCACAAAAACTTACCTAAAGCCGAACTGCCTGGATATTATTTGCCTCAAACAATTGCGATGATACCCCAGCCAAGACCTCGTCTTGCATCAGACCCTATTTGGCGCACGCCAACATTGGTTCGAAATAATACAAGACCCGTTCAGCGCGTTAGACAACAACAAGTTGCTGTCAATTCAAGGCGCAGTCTTTCTACTATCGAAAATGGTGATAATGGTTCACTTGTACCCCAAACAAATGTGGGCGGTGCCAAAAAGCCAAGATCTATAATTGATATTATTTTGGGTAATTAAAAAAAAGGCGCAGTCATTAAACTGCGCCTTTATTATTTGTGAGCCTGAAAATTTATTGTGCAGCTACTAAGACTTTGCCAGAGGCTGCTAAAACTTCGCTATCTACGTGCTGTTCAAATTTTTCAAAGTTTTGAGAGAACATAGAAACCAAATTTGAAGCTTGCAGGTCATAGGCTTGTTTGTCTGCCCATGTGCTGCGCGGATCAAGAATGAGTGTATCTACGCCATCAACCATTGTTGGCACTTCAAATCCAAAGTTTTCGTCTACTCTGAATTCTGATTTGTTTAGATTGCCGTTTAAAGCTTCTGACAACATTTTGCGTGTTGCTTTTATTGGCATTCTTGAACCAGTGCCATAAGCGCCACCTGTCCAGCCTGTGTTTACCAGCCAGCAAGTTACATCGTGCTTTGCGATAAGTTTGCGAAGTAGATCACCATAAACCGCAGGATGGCGCGGCATGAAAGGTGCGCCAAAACATGTAGAGAATGTAGCTTCTGGTTCTGTTACGCCTTTTTCTGTTCCTGCAACCTTGGCTGTATAACCTGACAAGAAATGGAACATTGCTTGTGCTGATGTTAAACGAGAGATTGGCGGCATAACCCCAAAAGCATCTGCCGTTAGCATAATGATGTTTTTAGGATGTGGCGCCTTACCTGTTTTTGAAGCGTTTGGAATAAAGTCTAACGGATAAGCGCAACGTGTATTTTGGGTTAGAGAAACGTCTTCAAAATCTGGTTCGCGTTGCTCGTTTAAAATAACGTTTTCTAAAATTGTGCCAAAGCGCTGTGTTGTTGCATAAATTTCTGGTTCTGCTTCTGCGCTTAGATTGATGGTTTTTGCATAGCAGCCACCTTCAAAATTGTAGATGCCATCTTCACCCCAGCCATGTTCATCATCACCAATTAGAGTGCGAGACGCATCTGCTGATAGTGTGGTTTTACCTGTGCCAGATAGGCCAAAGAAAACTGCTGAATCTTGATCATCACCCACATTGGCTGAGCAATGCATTGGCATGACGTCTTTTTCTGGCAGCGAGTAGTTAAGTGCTGTAAACACAGATTTTTTCATTTCGCCAGCATAAGAAGTGCCTGCAATAAGTACGACTTTGTTGACTAGATCACACGCAATAATGGTTTCGCTTCTAGCGCCATATTTTGCAGGGTCTGGTTTGAAACTTGGCAAATCTATAATCATCATGTCTGGTACATAATTTGCTAGTTCTTCTAATTGTGGGCGAATAAGCAAATTGCGTATGAATAATGAGTGCCAAGCAAACTCTGTTACGACACGTGCTGATATTGAGTTTTTCTCGTCTGCGCCACCGCGCAAATCTTGCGCAAATAGGTCTTTGCCTTTGGCATGCTCTAGCATGTCTGCCTTTAGCAATTCAAAAGCCTCTGGTGACATAGGCTTGTTGTTATCCCACCAAATTGCATCTTCAGTGGTCTCATCTCGAACCACAAATTTATCGGCAGCAGAGCGGCCAGTGTGCTGACCAGTTTCTACAACCAGCGCTCCGCCAGCTGCAAATTGGCCTTCGCCTTGTTTTACCGCAATTTCACTTAATATAGGGGCGCTTAAGTTCCAACGGACTGTATTTAAGCCTGTAAAACCAAAGAAGCTCAAATCGTGCGATGTGTTATATTTCCCGATCTGTTTCATTGGTTTTCTCCTTTAATGCTTATGCATTGCTCAAAATTTAAGTTTTACTTTTGCCTCTTGGCAAGTTGGCAGGCTTAAATGAGTGGAAATTCAAAAACAAACAAAAAAAGAAAAATCATAGTTAAATCAATATATTAAACGATTTAAATTTTTTAAACGGTTTAAATTTAACCCCTAAATTGGCTATAAACTAACAAAATTAGTTAACATCCGGCTTGAGAAAGCTAAGCCGAGCAATTACTTAGAGAAAAAAACTAAGGCAATGCCACAATTTGTGCTAATTTATGCAGGTATTGCATGCATGCGATCGTTCATATGAATGATGCAATAGAAATAGATTAGCAGGCTTAAAGCCTAGCTATATATAAGTGGAGAATATAAATGCCTACAATTGCACTGGTGGATGATGACAGAAATATTTTAACTTCTGTTTCAATTGCGTTGGAAGCTGAGGGATATAAGGTTGAAACTTATACAGATGGTGCATCGGCACTTGATGGGTTAGCGGCAAGACGCCCTGATCTAGCTATTTTTGATATTAAAATGCCGCGCATGGATGGCATGGAACTGTTGCGCCGCTTGCGCCAGACATCTGACTTGCCTGTAATATTTTTAACTTCAAAAGACGATGAAATAGATGAATTGTTTGGCCTAAAAATGGGCGCAGATGATTTTATCAAAAAACCGTTTTCACAAAGATTGTTGGTTGAGCGCGTTAAAGCTGTGCTGCGCAGAATTGCTGCAAATGCAGAAGGCCCTGCAAAAACTGCTGCAAGTGATGGCTCAAACATATTAGAGCGCGGGCACCTTGCTATGGATCAAGAGCGCCACACCTGCACATGGAAAGGCAAGCAAGTTATTTTAACAGTAACTGAGTTTTTGATTTTGTTTGCATTGGCGCAAAGACCTGGTGTTGTTAAAAGCCGTGACTCGCTGATGGATGCCGCTTATGATGATCAGGTCTATGTGGACGATCGCACTATTGATAGTCATATCAAGCGTCTTCGCAAGAAATTCAAGGTCGATGATGATGACTTTGAAATGATTGAAACACTTTATGGCGTTGGTTATCGTTTTAGAGAAGCATGATCGTTTTAATTTAGTATGGATCTTGAAACAGAGAATAAAGCGGCGCCATTAGACCGCGCTCCACAAGAGCCTGCTAAACGTTTATCTAGACGTGATCGTTTTTTTAGAACCTTTCGTCAGGTTTTACTCTCATCGCTAACGCGTAGAATTTTATTTCTAAATCTTGTTGCGCTTGCTGTTCTTCTTTCTGGTATTTTGTATTTAAATACTTTTAGAGACGGCTTGGTAAATGCCTATGAAAACAGCTTGGTTATTCAGGGGCGAATTATTGCCAGCGCAATATCTTCTTCTGCCACTTTTGAAAGTGATGCGATAACCATCGATCCTGATAAGTTGCTTGAATTAGAAGCTGGCGAAAGCTTAAAACCCTCTATCAATTCTTTAGACTCGCTTGCAACTGCAATTGACCCTGAAAGAGTGGCGCCGCTTTTAAAGCGTCTTATTCAGCCGGGCACAAGAGCGCGTATTTATGATTCTGATGGCGTGTTAATTTTGGATACAAGGTTTTTGTATTCTGGTGGGCAGGTAAGGCGCTATACGCTTCCCTCAATAACCGATCAGACAGAAGACGAAGATAAGCCAGAATTTTTTTCTTCAAAGTCTCTTGGTAATTTTTTAAAAACAATTTTTAGAGACCGCAGCTTAGAAATTTATAAAGAGCACCCCAATACAGGTCTTAAATATCCTGAAGTTGTTTCTGCGCTGACTGGCGCGAATGCCACGATTGATCGTATTTCGCAAAGCGGTGAACAAATTATTTCTGTTGCTGTGCCAATCCAAAGGTTTCGTGTTGTCTCTGGTGCGCTGCTTCTATCGACCGAAGGCGATGTGATTGATAATGTGATTACAGAAGAGCGACTTTCAATTTTAAGAATTTTCCTTGTCGCGTTTTGCGTGCTTATTGTTTTGTCTGTTTTGTTGGCTGGCACAATCGCAACACCGCTTAGGCGTTTGTCAGAAGCTGCAAACAGAGTGAGGCGCGGCATTAATAGCCGCGAAGAAATTCCTGACTTTTCAAATAGACAAGATGAAATTGGAACGCTCTCATCTTCTTTGCGCGAAATGACCAACTCGCTTTATATGCGTATTGAAGCAATTGAGAGCTTTGCAGCTGATGTGAGCCACGAACTGAAAAACCCTCTGACATCACTTAGAAGTGCTGTTGAAACTTTGCCACTTGCAAAAACTGAAGAGTCTAAAGAAAAGCTCAATGCCGTTATTCAACATGACGTTAAACGCCTAGACAGGTTGATAACTGATATATCTGATGCCTCTCGTTTAGACGCTGAACTTGCCAGAGACACCGCCACACAAATTGATTTCAACTTACTGGTGCAAAACATTGTTGGCATGGTGGTTGATCAAAAGGGCGATAAAAGTAAGATTAAAATTACGCTTGAGAATTCGAATGACAAAAAGCCACTTATGATTTTTGGTCATGAAGATAGATTGGCGCAGGTTACCATTAACCTGATTGAAAATGCTTATTCGTTTGTTCCAAAAAATAACGGGCAAATAAACATCAGTGTTGAACGCCAACAAAAAGAAGCTGTGCTTAGCATTACAGATAATGGCCCTGGTATTCCTGCTGAAAATATTGAGCGTGTGTTTGAACGCTTTTATACAGACAGACCCGTAAGCGATGAAACCAATGCTGGCTTTGGACAAAACTCTGGTCTTGGTCTTTCTATATCGCAACAAATTATTGAAGCACATGGCGGCACAATAATAGCTGAAAATATTAGCTCGCCAAAAGATAACATAATCAAGGGCGCAAAATTTGTTGTACGCATACCGCTAGAAACTAAAAAAGTTTTGAAGAAAAAGTAATGAGCATAAAAAGCGAACCTCAAAACTTTCATTGCACTATTATTGATATTGCAGGTTTTGGTGGATTGCTCATTATAGGCGTTAGTGGCTCTGGTAAAACATCTTTAGCGCTTGGCTTGCTAGAGCACTTTAACAGGCATGATAAAAACACGGCAGCTTTTGTGTGCGATGACCAAGCATTGTTGAGTGCTAATAATGCAAAACTTATTGCGCACGCGCCAAATGCAATAGAAGGCAAGGTTGAGATTTTTGGTTTTGGCATAAGTGAGATTGACCATAAGCCAGCAAGCGAAATCAAACTCATTGTGGAACTTGTTGAAGATGCTTTGATTGAACGTATGCCCGAAGATAAAATATATACGCTTATGGGTTTAGATATTGCACATATACAAGTACCCATAAGGCACGAGGCGCAATCTATTCGTATAATAAAAGCATGGCTTAATAAAAATACACCTTGCGATTAGCGCGATAAGATTTAGAAAATAAAGCGAGTGATTTGTTTATTCGCTTTGGTTTTTAGGAGAGGCACAAATGATCGGTATTGTTCTTGTAACGCATGGTGAATTGGCAACCGAATTTCGCAGCGTCTTAGAGCATGTTGTTGGCCCGCAAGAACAAGTAGAAACCATTGCGATTGGCGCGGAAGACGATATGGAAAAACGCCGCGATGACATTTTGAATTCTGTTGGCAAAGTAAATGACGGCAATGGCGTTATCATTTTAACTGACATGTTTGGCGGCACGCCGTCTAATATTGCCATATCTATTATGCAAGAAGGCAAGATAGAAGTGATTGCTGGCATTAACTTGCCCATGCTGGTTAAACTTGCAAAAGCACGTACAAAAAACGATATGGCCTATGCGCTAGAACAAGCACAAGAAGCAGGCAAAAAATATATCAACGTTGCAAGCACCGTTTTGCAGGGCCAATAAAATGGCGCCGCTAAACACAAAGCTATTTAAAATTTGCAATAAAAGAGGCCTACATGCACGCGCCTCTGCAAAGTTTGTGAAATGCGTTGAGCAATTTAACGTTGATATTCAAGTTTGCAAAGATGGCCAAAAAGTTGGTGGCACTTCTATTATGGGGCTCATGATGCTGGCCGCGTGCAAAGGCAGCACAATAGAGGTGAGCGCTATTGGCGCTCAATCAACTGAAGCCTTAAGCGCTTTAGAGACGCTGATTAATGATCGCTTTGGCGAAGACGTATAAGCATATTAACCTCACAATATAAAAGAACATTAAGATATAAAGATTTCTTTATATGGACTTGAGTTTGTCACGTTAGACTGCTATTAGGCCTGTTAAATTGAAGGGCAAAAGTTAGTTAGCCCTATTTTTGATCACTTTTTTCATTTTAATCAGGAGTATGGCAATGGCCGAACAAGATTACGTTGTAAAAGATATTTCGCTTGCAGAATTTGGACGCAAGGAACTGGATATCGCAGAAACAGAAATGCCAGGTTTGATGGCACTTCGTGAAGAGTTTGGCAAAAGCAAACCCCTAAAAGGCGCGCGCATTGTTGGCTCACTTCACATGACCATTCAAACTGCAGTTTTGATTGAAACTTTGGTTGAACTTGGCGCAGATGTGCGTTGGGCTTCTTGTAATATTTATTCAACACAAGACCACGCAGCAGCAGCTATTGCAGCTAGCGGCGTTCCTGTATTTGCTATTAAAGGCCAAACACTAGAAGAGCACTGGGACTATCTTGATAAGTCATTCTTGTTCCCAGAAGGGGCAAACCTTATTCTTGATGATGGCGGCGATGCTACTCTTTATGTGCTTCTTGGTGCACGTGTTGAAGCAGGCGAGACTGATCTTCTTACAAACCCACAATCTGAAGAAGAAGCTGCAATTCACGCGCAAATCAAAAAGCGTATGGCGGCTTCTCCTGGTTGGTTCACAAAAACACGTGAAGCAATTGTTGGTGTTTCTGAAGAAACAACAACTGGCGTTCACCGTCTATACGAATTGCACAAAGAAGGCGGCCTGCCATTCCCAGCAATTAACGTAAATGACAGTGTTACTAAGTCTAAATTTGATAACAAATATGGCTGTAAAGAATCTCTAGTAGATGGCATTCGCCGCGCAACAGACACAATGATGGCTGGTAAAACTGCTGTTGTTTGTGGCTATGGCGATGTTGGTAAGGGTTCTGCTGCTTCTCTTCAAGGTGCTGGTGCACGTGTTAAAGTTACTGAAATCGATCCAATTTGCGCGCTTCAAGCTGCAATGGACGGCTTTGAAGTAACAACACTTGAAGACGCTGTAAGCGATGCAGACATTTTTGTAACAACAACCGGCAATAAAGACATTATTCGCATTGAACATATGCGTGAAATGAAAGACATGGCGATTGTTGGTAACATTGGTCACTTTGACAATGAAATTCAGGTTGCAAACCTTGCTAACTTGAAGTGCACAAACATTAAAGACCAAGTAGACATGTACGAAATGCCTTCTGGCAACCGTATGATTTTGCTTTCTCAAGGTCGCTTGCTTAACCTTGGCAATGCAACGGGTCACCCTTCATTTGTTATGTCAGCTTCTTTCACTAACCAAGTGCTTGCTCAAATTGAGCTATGGACTAAGGGTGATGAGTATAAAAACGAAGTTTATATTCTTCCAAAACACCTAGATGAAAAAGTTGCTAGACTGCATTTAGAAAAAATTGGCGTTAAATTAACTGAACTTGAAAAAGGTCAGGCTGATTATATTGGCGTGAGTGTAGATGGCCCATACAAGCCAGAGCACTACAGATATTAATCTAAATACATAAAACACAACATATAGTGGCCGCGCGAAGAATTTGTTTGTTTTTCGCGCGGCCCTTTTTTTTGAGCAAAATTACTGGTCGTAGATTCGCTAATTTTGTATGGTGTAACGAATCAATAAAAGCTGTGATCGCTTTAGCTGCGATACATAGCTAGATGGCAGGGCAGTCGAGGAATTTGCGGCAAGAGGACCTAGACATGCCAGGGGATACCCAAAAGCGACAGTTTTCAAGGCTAGAAAACTGGAAAAATAAACGCATTCAGCCATTTTTTGGTGCAGACAATGCTGCCAAAAACACATCTCTTTTTTCAAAAAGCGGTGACGGCGCTGCGCGTTTGCAAGCCAATGTTAAATCTAGGCTGCTTACGACAAGCATTTTGACAACGCTCTCGAGCGGTGTTCTTTCGTCTTCTGCATTTGCTCAAACAACTTTTAATGCGCCCTTAGAAATACTTCAGTTTAATTCTGGCTCAGTTATACCGCTTGCCATTTTTGGCGGCGCTGTAACCTTCTCTTTGCTTTCTGCATTTTGGATGATTAGAGAGCGCAGTAAGATTGTTAGCCAAAATCAAAAATTGCGTGACAGCCATGCAGAGATAAAAGCTGAAAAGAACCGCATTGAAGCCTTGATGAATTCTAGCGGCCAGAAGATTATTATTTGGCAAAAAGAAAACAAAAAACCAATCTTAATGGGCAGCTTAGACGAAGCGTCTGGCGCGCCGCTTGTAGATAGAGAATTTGCTGCATTTGGAAAATGGCTTAAGCCAGAATATGCCATAAAAATTGAAGAGGCCTTTAACCAGCTAAAAGAAACTGGGCAGAAGTTTGACCTCATCATAGAAACACAAAATGACAGAGCGCTTGAAGTGCAAGGCCGTGTTTCTGGCGATATTCCATTTGCTCGGTTTTATGAAATGGGCCAAGAGCGCAAAAAGCATGCAGACATTTCGAAAAAACATGAAAATTTAGTTTCTCAATTTGCGTTGGTCGAGAAGCTGTTTGAGCAATTGCCATTTCCTGTTTGGCTACGTGATAAAGACAAAAAGCTGTTTTGGACAAATGAGGCTTATGCAAAAGCTGTTGAATGCGAAAACGCAGAACAAGCCACCCAGCAAAACAAGCAATTGTTTGATAGTAGTGAGCGCGCCATAATTGATGTGGCAAAAGCTCAAGACCAATTTTTTGCAGGCGAGCTACCAGCCATTATTGCAGGCGACAGAAATCAGGTTCAGACTGTTGAGATTGCAACAGATGAAGGTGAGGCTGGCATAGCAGTTGATAGAAGTGATATTGACTATGTTAGAACCACACTAAAAGAAACCATTACCAGCCATTCGCAAACCATTGATAATTTGAACACTGCGATTGCTATTTTTGACAGCAAACAAAATTTGGCGTTTTCAAATGCAAGCTTTCAGTCTTTGTGGGGTTTAAAAACAACCTTGCTAGAAGACAGCCCATCTAATGGCGATATTCTTGAGGCGATGCGCGAAACAAGTATATTGCCTGAAACGCCTGATTGGAAAAAATGGAAAGCGAAGCAGTTAGAAGCCTATCGCTGTACCGAACCAGTTGAAGAGCAATGGCACCTGACAGATGGGCGCACT
>JBGCEA010000024.1:0-4116 GCA_045105915.1 Nitratireductor sp. | reverse complement strand
CGAGCCATTCTTCTCAACCAAAGATGTAGGCAAAGGCACAGGACTTGGCTTGTCTACAGTTTATGGCATTGTAAAACAAAGTGGTGGTTTCATTTACCCGCAATCCGAAGTTGGCAAAGGCACAACGTTTAGAGTGTTCTTGCCACGCCACGAAATAGATGAAGCTGAACAAGCAGAATTAAATGCGGCGCCAGCTAGCGTGGAAAAGGCAAAAGACCTTACAGGCAGCGCAACCATTTTATTGGTTGAAGATGAAGATGCTGTTCGCGCCTTTGGCGAGCGCGCACTCACATCGCGAGGCTATGAAGTGCATGAAGCGGCCAGTGGCGTAGAAGCCCTAGAAGTATTGGAAGAATATGGCGATGAAATTGATCTAATTGTTTCTGACGTTGTGATGCCAGAAATGGATGGCCCTTCATTACTAAAAGAAGTTAGAAAAAGTCATCCAGATCTAAAATTCATCTTTGTATCTGGTTATGCAGAAGAAGCTTTTGCTAAAAATCTTCCAGAAGAAGAACGCGAAAGATTTGGCTTCTTGCCAAAACCATTCTCGCTAAAACAGTTGGCTACAACTGTAAAAGAGAATTTAGAAGAATAATAACGCTTTTTAGTGCCGGTTTTCAGCGTCAATAAATCAATGTTCTAGATTCTTTAGTTCTCAAAAACAGCGTCTGACACACTAATCAAATCCATTTTTAGTGCCAGATAGCGCCAGATATTCAATCTGGCGTGAGAAAACTCATATTTCTGGCTCTACGCACATTTGTATTTTGAGGTGAAGGTATTTTCCTGAATTAGCAGTATTTTGTATTGCATGTGTGGTTAGGAAAATAACGATGAATATTTCACAAAACAAAAATGACTATAGCCAAGTTATCGAAAATGATCGTGCACATGTATGGCACCATATAACGCAACACAAAAAATTTGATACTGAAGATCCGCTTATTATCATTGAAGGTAAGGGGATGAAGATTTGGAACCAAGCCGGCAGAGAGCATTTAGATGCGGTTTCTGGTGGTGTTTGGACAGTCAATGTTGGCTATGGCCGCGAAACCATTGCAAAAGCAGTGCATGACCAAATTTTAAAAATGAACTTCTTTGCAGGCACAACGGGCTCTATTCCGGGCGCTAACTTTGCGCAGCAATTGATAGAATTAATGCCAGGCATGAGCCGGGTTTACTATTCTAACTCTGGTTCTGAAGCCAATGAAAAAGCGTATAAAATTGTACGTCAAATCAGCAATCAAAAACATGGTGGCAAAAAGAACAAAATTTTATACCGCCAAAGAGATTATCATGGTACAACGCTTGCCAATTTATCTGCTGGTGGCCACGATCAGCGAAGAGGTGATTATGGGCCATTTGCACCTGGTTTTGTAGAGGTGCCGCATTGCCTTGAATATAGATCACAATTTGGCGATATCGATGATTATGGCATTAAAGCTGCGAATGCGATTGAAGAAGTTATTTTGCGCGAAGGTGCGGACACTGTTGGTGGCCTTATACTTGAGCCAATTACAGCAGGTGGCGGTGTAATTTTACCACCAAAAGGCTACTGGGAACGCGTTCAAGAAATTTGCAAAAAGCACGACGTAATTTTGATTATTGATGAAGTTGTGTGCGGCATGGGCAGAACGGGCACATGGTTTGGTTATCAGCACTATGGCATCAAGCCAGATATTGTAACAATGGCAAAAGGTGTTGCTTCTGGTTATGCCGCTATTTCTGTAACTGTGACAACAGAAGAACTATTTAGTGAATTTAAATCAAATTCAGATGATCCTATGAATGCCTTTAGAGATATTTCCACTTTTGGTGGGTGTACCGCTGGGCCTGCAGCTGCACTTGAGAATTTACGCATTCTAAAAGAAGAAAACTTGCTCGAAAACACAACTAAAATGGGCGAATATATGCTTGAAAAGTTCGAAGAACTTAAAGGCAAGCATTCAATCATTGGTGATGTGAGAGGTAAGGGGCTATTTGGCGGTCTAGAACTTGTTACAGATAGAGAGACTAAAGAGCCTGTGCCAGAGCAATTGGTGCAACAAATCATCGGTGATTGCATGAAAAATAGCGCAGTTGTTATTGGTGCAACCATGCGTTCATTAGAAGGCTTCAACAATACATTGTGCTTAAGCCCTGCATTGATTGCTACCAAAGTTGAAATCGATGAGATTGTAGAAGCGCTAGATGGCGCTATAAAAAGAGCGACTGAATAATTTCAGTCGCTTTCAATTCATTCAATATATAATAGCTAAAGTCGCTGCTAAGCCGGTTATTTAATCAAATGCGGATATGATTTTGTCTGTGGCTCGCTTTTTAAGCGCTTGGCCTGCATTTTCTGGCAGCACAAACTTGTTTACTAAAAAGCTTACATAGTACTTTTTACAAGAAACGCTTTGAAGATCATTAAAATTGAATAGTTCTTCAATTAATTGGCTAATTTGCTTATCGCAACGCACAATCTCTTGCTCATTGTCTGTTTCTAACGCCATTTTTAGCTGTAGATCGCAAAAGTTGAAAGACTCTATAAGGTCTTTTACAGATTTGCAGTCTGCATTATCGATGCCAGAGACATCGGCTAAGTTCCCATCGTTTATATACATAATTATCCCAATTACGAGCTGACTTTTTAAAAACCCCTAAAGAATACGCGTTCTAAAGCCCCCCACAGGCCGTTTACGTGATTCTTATTTACTCCACAATAGATTACTTTACGTAAGTCTTCTACTATGAAGTGCACTCAACCACTTAAATGTAGTTATTCATACTCAATTTTTCAAGGTTATACACAAGCGTTTTTATGAAATGCCGTTATTTGGGCATTTTATTCCAAGCATCTAGCGCAGCAATTTTATAGGCTTCTGCCAGCGTTGGATAATTGAAGGTATTCTCTACAAAATATTCTAAGGTACCTTTTAGGTTCAAAACAGCCTGTCCAATATGAATAAGTTCTGTCGCGCCTTCACCCACAATATGGCATCCCAGCAATTTTCGAGTTTTTAAAGAGAACAGCATTTTTAGCATTCCATGCTCAACACCCATTATGTGGCCACGAGATGTTTCTCTAAAACGTGCAATGCCACATTCATAACCAATCTCACGTTCGAGCAATTCTTTTTCGCTCATACCAATCATCGACATTTCGGGTACTGAATAGATACCGTATGGGAAATAAACAGGCGCTTCATGTGCTTTTTCATCAAATGCATGACACGCAGCAATACGTCCTTGTTCAAGTGAGGTAGAGGCAAGACTTGGAAAACCAATAATATCACCAGCCGCATAGATATGTGGCACATTTGTAGCAAAGGTTTGCGGATCAACTTTTATGCGACCTCTATGATCACATTCAATGCCGCAAGCTTTTAAATTGAGAGCAGGGGTTGCGCCCATTCTGCCAGCTGCAAACAATACCATTTCTGATCTTATATGGCGTCCATCTTCCATCTCTAAGGTACAGCCACCTTTATCTGACACAGTAATTTTTTGCATCTTTTTACCAAAACGCATTTGCACGCCGCGATCGCGTAGCTGATGTTTAAAATCACCAATCAATTCTTCATCTATAAAATCAAGCATAGTGTCGCGCGGTTCAACGATTGTTACCTGCACATCCAGCGCATTAAATATTGTGGCATATTCAACACCAATAACACCAGCGCCAATCACTGTCATTGAGCGAGGGATTTCTGGAATATCTAAAATTTCATCGCCATCAAAAACGCGTTTTCCATCAAATGGAATATTATCAGGTCGAAAGGGAATAGTGCCAACTGCAATCAGAAATTTATCAGCAGTAAAAGTATTTACCTCAACATCACTGTCATCACTATTCACCAATACTTCAATTGTTTTTTCATCTGTAAATTTAGCTTCGCCTGATATCGTATCTACTTGGTTACGCGCAAATTGATGTTCTAGATCTTCAACTTCATGGCGAATAGTTTTACCAAGACGCATTTTCAAATCTTGAGCGGTCAGATCATCTTTTACTCTATAAGAGCGGCCATAAAAACCACGCTCACGCCAACCGGTTAAATTTAAAACTGTTTCTCTAAGTGTTTTTGAAGGAATAGTGCCAGTATGAACACACACGCCACCAACGCAGCT
>JBGCEA010000023.1:0-5359 GCA_045105915.1 Nitratireductor sp. | reverse complement strand
TTTTGAACGTGATCATTCATAATCATATTTGAACGCCTAGAGTAAAATTCTGGCTATTATTAGATGATTCGTGAGAATTACCCTAAAAAAATCCAATAGTTTACTGTGCGTAACCACTTATCATGCACACAATCGATAAATTGAGATAACGCTAGCCCTTAGCCAATAGCGTTATGGGCGCCAAGCGTCATAATCACCAGTCACTGTTGGTCTGGCTTCTTGGTTTGCAAGCGAGCCTTTAGGGTAATATGCACCCGCAGTACCTGTTTGATTTGGCTTTTGGTCTAGTTCCCAATCGCGCTTTACGTAGTTTTCGTCGCTTGGAGGGGTATCTACACGGCGGTGCATCCAACCATGCCAGCCAGCTGGAATAGTTGTTGGGTCTGTTTCACCCGCATATTGCACCCATCTTCTACCGCCATCGCCTTCATAATAGACGTTACCAAATTCATCTTCTCCAACCTTACTGCCTTTTAAAAAAGTATAAAATCGTGTTCCCCAAGTAGAACCATTCCACCATGTGAAAATCTGCTTAAAAAGATTCATTTGCATTCCTTTCATACAAAACATTGCATGATTTGAAGTCGATATTAGTTGCGTATATGGCGTGTGAACGCCCTAAAGTCCAGTGTAAAAGCCTGCTATCCTTAGAATTTTAAAACACGCCAATACCTGAACTCCTACATGCCAAGCGCTTTATACGTATTAGCAACACGCTGAATAGAAATCATAAAGGCAGCTGTTCTTAAATCAAAGTCTGCTTCATCCCTCTTGTGCCTATGCCAAAGCTCTCTCATGTCGCCATAAGCGCCTCTCATTGTATCGTCTAGGCCAGAGCGCACCAATGTTAATTCATCTGCACCTTGAATGAATTTTGTTTTAAATTCTTTTGAAAAACTGGCTTCTGTTGTTTTTTCAATTTCATCTACCAGCATTTTGTGGCGCGCTTCTTCTTCGCGTCTTTGCATGCGGCCAAACCTAATATGAGACAAGTTTTTAACCCACTCAAAATACGAAACTGTCACACCGCCAGCATTGGCATACATGTCAGGAATGATAACCACGCCTTTATTGCGTAATACTTCATCTGCGCCAGAAGTCACTGGGCCGTTTGCGGCCTCAATAATAATTTTGGTTTTTATGCGATCAGCGTTTGAAAGGTTTATCACCCCTTCCATAGCGGCTGGTAGTAAAATATCGCATTCTGATTCGATTAGAGCAGATGTGTCTTTTACAAATGTTCCACCCGAATAGTTTTCAAAACTGCCATGCTCTAAAAACCAGTCTTTTGCTTCTTGCACATTAATGCCGTCTGGATTTACCAAGCCGCCATTATACTCAATAATACAAGTAATTTTGCTGTCGTCTTCTTCATGCAAAAACTTTGCAGCGTGATAACCCACATTACCAAAGCCTTGAACAATAATGCGCTTACCAGCGAGCGATCCTTCGCAGCCAGCCATTTTTACGTCCTCAGGGTTTCTAAACATTTCTCTAAGCGCATACTGCACACCGCGCCCTGTTGCCTCTGTGCGCCCTCTTATGCCGCCTACATTGAGCGGTTTACCTGTTACACAGCCACGCGCATTAATGTCTGTTGTGTGCATTCTTCTATATTGGTCTGCAATCCATGCCATTTCGCGCTCGCCTGTGCCCATATCAGGTGCAGGTACGTTTTGTGATGGATTGATAAGATCTCGCTTAATCAGCTCGTATGCAAAGCGGCGCGTGATTTTTTCAAGCTCTTCTTCGCTCCATTGTTTTGGGTCAATACAAAGGCCACCCTTTGAGCCCCCAAATGGCACTTCAACAATTGCGCATTTATAGGTCATGAGAGCTGCTAGCGCTTCAACCTCATCTTGATTAACACCAGAGGCATAACGAATACCGCCTTTTACTGGTTCTGAATGTTCTGAGTGCACTGAGCGATAACCCGTGAAGGTTTGGATATCTCCTCGTAAATAAACCCCAAATCTTACTGTATAGGTTGAATTACAAATTCTTATCTTTTCAACCATGCCGGGTGTTAGATCGAGCTTTGAAGCAGCTCTATTAAAAAGAATATCAACGCTTTGTCTAAAAGTGGGTTCATTTGCTACGAGAGATGACATTTTGCTCTTCCTTTACAATTTCACTTTCTTGAGTGAATTAGCCTAAATTGCGAAGCTTGCGTCAAAATGTTTTCGAAGCTTCTATTGATGGGGGTATAGTTCATCTAAGGACTTTGATCGCCCATTAGCTTGAACCAGTCTTACGTGAAAGCGTTTGAGTTGGCGTGGTTCGTACACGCCGCATGAATGTGAAATAACGTCGACCTCTTTCACCAAATTGGTGATATAACTGGCCACGCGTTTTGATTTTTCTTCTGGCACTAATCCGTGATGAAATCTTGGATTATGCGTTGTAATGCCTGTTGGGCACGTGTTTTTGTTGCACTTAAGCGCTTGGATACAACCAAGTGAGAACATTGCGCCCCTTGCTGTTGCAACAAAGTCTGCGCCCGCGCAAAATGCCCAAGCAACTTCTGCTGGTGTGATGAGCTTGCCAGAAGCAATGAGTGGAATACGCTTTTTAAGATCGTGTTTTACAAGCACATCTACAACCATTGGCAGCGCTTCTTTTATGGGCAGGCCTACATTGTCCATTAGTGCCATTGGGGCTGCGCCTGTGCCGCCATCGCCGCTATCTAGGGCTATAAAGTCTGGAGCGTTTTCTAGGCCATTTTCAATGATTTTTTCGCATAGGCCATCTAACCACCCATAGGCGCCAATAACCGTTTTAAAGCCAACTGGCTTACCTGTGACCTTTTTTATATGTGCTATAACGCTTAGCAATTCATCGACGTTAGAGATGTCTTTGTGTCGATTTGGCGAGATAGATGCTTCGCCCTCGCGAATGCCTCTAATTTTGGCAATCTCTTCATTTACTTTTGCTGCTGGTAAAATGCCGCCTTTGCCAGGCTTTGCGCCTTGTGCCAGTTTTAGCTCAAACATTTTAACGGCTGTGTTTTTGGCGACTTCTCTTAGTTTTTCATCGCATAGTTCGCCATCTGGTGTTCTAACGCCATATTTTGCTGTGCCGATTTGAAAAACAATATCGCAGCCGCCTTTTAAGTGGTGAGGTGACAAGCCACCCTCGCCTGTATTTAGCCAGCAATTGGCAAGTTTGGCGCCTTCTGACAATGCCAATATTGCAGGGCGCGATAGCGCGCCATAACTCATGCCCGAAATATTGACCATGCTATTTGCTGTGTAGGGATGCTTTGAGTATGGCCCTATTTGAAAGCTTGGCGTTTCTATGTCGTCTTCTTCTAAATGGGGAAAAGGACAATTTACAAAGATGGGCGTACCTGTTGGGGTGAGGCTTTTTGTAGAGCCAAAAGCAATTGTGTTTTTAGATTGCTTAGATGCTCTTCCTACCCACTCTCGCTCAGCACGGTTGAAGGGCATTTCTTCTCTGTCCATTGCAAAGAAATATTGACGAAAGAATTCGCCCAATTCTGAAAACAAATGACGAAAGCGCCCAATAAGAGGATAATTTCGTCTCACGGCATCTTTTGTTTGAATAAGGTCTGAGATGAAAGCTAATATGGCAAGCAATACGCCAATGCCAAGTAGAACCACAAACAAGGTTGCCATCCATGAAAGCACAGTGCCCACATAGTCTACCATTTGTGTGTCAAACATTTGCATTTAATAAACGCCCTTAAGTTTCATCTCGTAGCTGTATTTGCCTATTTTAGGGTAGCAGAGGCAAATAAAACACCAAATTGCTCGCACCAAATAACGGCAGAGCCATATTTGGAAAGGTCAGTACCTTGTGGAATTTGATAAGATTGATCGCCTTTATTGCCCTTTAAAACACCAAGTGATAGCCACTTGCTGTTTTTAACATCGCTAGAGTTTTGCGGTGTTGGCGCTTCAACTAACCATACTTCTAGGTCTGGGCCATTTGTCACTTGAAAATTTGTAAAGCGCAAAATATCTGCGCCCCCTAGCTTTAGCAATTCTGCTTTACCAGAACCTTTATGCGCGGCATCTGCATCTTTAAAGGTACCAACGCGACCTGTTGATTGCGCACCAATTGGCGCTACCTCAGACACAACACGATCTATCCATAGGGGTGAAAATAAATACCAAAATGCGTTGCCAGCGGCAAAACCTAAAATAAATACAGGTACAGCAATTTTCAAAAAACGTAGCATTATGATCTCCTCCAACAACTTCTTAACAAAGCCTAGACGAAAGTCTAACGATTATTAAGTTTATGTTGGATTTTCACAAAAAACTGATGTGTTTTTAATTCAAACGATTTGAAGAGGTTTTTCTAAAACGAGTGCAGGAATATTGGTCGTTCCAGCGCAATTGTCTGTTTCGCCTGCTTTTACAAAGTCTTGTTTTTCATAAAAGCTAATTGCGTTTTTGTTTTTTGCATCTACTTCGAGCGCCATTTTTTCTGCGCTATCAAAGCAATAATATAACTCTTCTAGCAATTGTTTTGCAACGCCTTGGCGCTGCGCGCTTGGTAGCACATAAAGCTGGTGCAAAAAGACAATACGATCGAGTTGAGCTGCAAAGGCAACACCAACAATTTGTTCGCCCGTATCTGCCACAATAAATTCAGAGTGAGGCTGATCTCGTCTTTCTTGCAGGCTTTCTAAATCAAACATTGTATCAACCAGCATGCCAATTTTGTCTTTGCCATGCAGTGGGTCGTATGTGTGATGCCATGTGTCTTTTAAAACGCGCTGCACTGTTTCTAAATCTTCTTTAGAAACAGTTCTTATAAATATTGGCGCTTGATCAGTCTTTTCTTCAGACATGTATTTTCCTTACAAAAATTAGAATTATTCAATTCCAAGCTTTGCTTTCACAATTTGCTGAACCGCTGCTGGGTTCGCTTTGCCGCCAGATTGTTTCATCACTTGGCCAACAAACCAGCCAGCAAGTTTTGGATTGTCTTGCGCTTTTTGAACTTGCTCAGGGTTTGCAGCAATTACTTCATCCACCACGCTTTCAATAGCGCCAGTGTCTGTCACTTGCTTCATGCCTCGTTCTTCAACAATCTTAGCTGGATCACCGCCCTCATTCCAAACGATTTCAAATAGCTCTTTAGCGATTTGGTTTGAAATATCACCAGACTTAATGATGTCGATGATAGCGCCTAATTGATCTGCAGAAATTGGCGATTGCTCAATATCTAAACCTGCTTCTTTAATTTTACCAAGGAAGTTATTGATAACCCAGTTGGCAGATAGTTTTGCATCGCGCCCTTTTGCAACATCTTCAAAATAGTCTGCAATTGCTTTTTCAGAAACTAGAATAGATGCATCATATGCCGACAAACCAGCTTCGCTCAT
>JBGCEA010000022.1:0-3448 GCA_045105915.1 Nitratireductor sp. | reverse complement strand
TAACAACCACAATTGTTGAAACTCAAGCATTGGGGAAAGTCGCATCTGACTCATTAATGGCGCGCATTAAAGGCGAGCCCGTAAAAGATGTAATTATTGCTCCTACCAGATTGGCACCTGGCGGTACTGTTTAAGCTTTTTTTTTTTTTTTAAATATTCAATAATTTACAAAAATTTAATGGCGGAGAGGAAGGGATTCGAACCCTCGAGACAGTTGCCCGCCTACGCCCTTAGCAGGGGCGCGCCTTCGACCACTCGGCCACCTCTCCACCGCCGTGATTATTAAAGAACAATCTGTAAATCAAGCGCTTAAATGAAAGATGTGCATTTTATTTTGCTTTAACCCCAAAAAGGAGGCAAAAGTGCAAAGAAATTGATGTCTTTGAGACTACGAAGTCAGAAACACACCTACTAAATGCGATTTCCTATCTTTAAGGGGTGAATTTGGCAAGCCAACGCAGCGTTGCGAGAATAAACTCTTTATTCTCATCTGCTTCTTCGCTTTGAAAACCATATGCCTCGGTGTTATTAAGTATTTGGGCTGTGAAACCACCTGTTTCTCCCATAAACATAACTCGGCCTTTACCAAACTCCATTGCAGCGCCTTGTGATTGGCCGCCAGTTGGTAATCTTGGCGCTGTGAAGAAATCCCTTGATGCGGAAAAGCCCAGCAGTGTTTCAAAATGGTCAGGCGTTGTTAAAATACTGGTAGACTCAGGAGCTGCAATGATTGCCTGCCCACCAAAGGCAAAAAAGTGCGTTATTTTTTGGCGCCCAGTAGAGCCATTTGTGATTGGATGATCTGCAAGCAAACCATTTTCTCGAGAGAAGTCTATGAGCACATTGACACGACTAGATAATGAACTTTTGTTAAGCGTGTGTCCTGTCATGTAAGTGAAGCCAAACGCTTCAGCTAATTTGATAGTCCCACCTGCAAATGGTGAGTGATCTGCCAAAACAAGCATCGATCCGCCTTCTTGCACCCAGTTTTTTATTTCGTCAATTTGAGCATCTGTATAAACAGATGGCGCATCTAGCGTGCTGAAGTTGATAAAATCTTTAGTGTAGGCATTTGGTATGACTAAGATATCTAATTTATCTAAGGTATCTTTGCTCAAGTTTTCATCTAAATAACTAATCTGATATCCATCTGTTTGGGCTAAAATTTTAAAAGGCTCAAAGCTACCGCGTTGCACATAGGGACTCACCGCTCGATCAATTAAGACCTTCGGGCCGCTACCCTGCTCCCAAGCTGGATTTTGATTTTCAAATGAAAACCCTTCAATTGCCACCTGCTGCGCATTTGCGACTGGGACAATGGCGAATTGAAGTAAAACTAAGACAAAAGAGTTGAAACAGACCTTCAGCATTTTTTCAATTTCCATTTTCATGCTCATACAATCCCAAATACACACTCACAACGCTTATCGCACTTAGCACCTTGGCTTTGAATGCCCTGATAATACTCTGATTAAGCCTCTTTTGCTTGAAGCGCCTCTAATTCATTTTCATATTCAGGCACAACAGCGCCCAATGCATCTATTAGCGGACCTAAATGCTTTTCATATGCGCGCCATCTACCGGCAGAACTTTTATAGATTGGTTGGCGCGCTTGCCATGCAGAAAGCGTTTTGATGGTTTTTTGAGAGCCTTGGCGCGTTAAAACACCCTCTTCCCAATCTAAATTGAGGTAATCTATCATATTTCGAGCGTTCAGTTGGGTGTTTGCCACAACATCTTCGTAATAGACTTCATGAAAACCACCTTTAATATGCTCACGCCAGTGCTGCATAAGTTGCCAGTACTGGCGATAATACAGCCCTAATTGCGTTAAATCTGTCTTATAGGCAGTATGATGCGAGCGCATGGAGTTGGTGTATATTGAAAGACAATTGTCTATTGGGTGTCTGCGACAATGAATGATCTTCGCATTTGGCAAAATGGTTTTAATAAAGCCAATATTCATAAAGTTAGCGGGTAACTTATCTGTAAAATGCGAACCGTTAACAACAAACTCTTCAACAGACTTCATATAGTCTGCAGCCATATTTCTGAAATCGGCCTCAGTATATTGGAGCATTATTTTGCGAAAGCTCGCAGCGTCTGACTTTTGCAGCCCTAACGAAGTTACGATTTTATTTAAATGGATCATTTCATCGCCAGCAGTAATTTTGCTATGTGCGCCGCATAGGCTCTCAATCAAGGTAGTTCCTGAACGGGCCATGCCTAAAATAAAGATGGGGGCTGTTGTCTGATCTCCATAACAAGCCTTCTCATCTATAAAATCGCGTTTAAAGACAGATTTTGTACCTTCAAATGGCGCTGTAAAGTTCTTATCTAACTCATCTTTACGTACGTCATTGGCTTGTTGATAGTATTTGAACGCATTCTCAGGCTCTCCAGCATCGTGCCAAACTTTACCGCCTGCATAATTTAGATTGGAAATGTCTTGCAATGCCTCTACTTTTTGCAAGCCTTGATCGACATAAGAACTATATTGGGCTGCTTCTTGCGCATTAAATTTTCGAGAATGCGTGTATAAATAAAGTGAATCAGAGTGACCTGGTTCTATTTCTTGTATTTGCTGCAAAATTGCATTTGCTTCTTCATACTTACCTTGCGCCCTTAAAAAGTTCGCTTTTTGAAACATTAATTCTGGATGATTGGGGGCTAAACGCTCGGCTTTAGCAAAAGCTTTTTCTGCTTGCATTATTTTGCCTGCATTTGAGAGCATAACTGCATAGTCACCCCAGCGCTGTGCACTATTGGGGCTTATTTCAGTTAGTTTTCGGTTATATTTTGCAGAATCTTTATAATTACCAATATTATATAAGCATTCAGCCAGCATGGCTAAAACAGTTTCATTCTTCTTATTACCTGTTAATGCCTTTTTGAAATACTCAATAGCCTTGTCATATTGGTGTTCTTGTCCGTAAAGCACGCCAATATTATAGGCAGCATCCCAATTTTTTGGATTTGCGGCCAGTGCTCGCTCAGACATTTGTATTAAATGCAGCCTCTGCTGTGTTGTTATTTTGTTATTTTTAGACTTCAAATCCATTACCGCGCAGCCTGCTCTTAATATTAACCTGTCATTAGAAGGTTGCTTACCCCTCTAAAAAACATTTTGCAATATTGCCCTAAAATCTTGACCAGATAATACGCATAATCATGAAACACGATTATTGCCTGCATTTGTGCGGGCTGAAATTGCCTACTTTATAGCTTTGAACAGGCATCTATTTATGTGTTCAAGCGTGCAGAATCATACAAGTCATTGTTATTTATAGATAATCACATAAAGAATCAGGTTAGAATTTGCTTTTTTCTCTGATTTAGCGCTTTTAAAGCCCTTAAAATCCCACTTAAATAGTGAATGACTGCCTAAATCCGGTCAAAGACTGTTAATAAAGTCTTAATAGCAGAAGAATAATGTGTCTTTCGTGCA
>JBGCEA010000021.1:0-12495 GCA_045105915.1 Nitratireductor sp. | reverse complement strand
CATTTTCTACACCTTCATCATAAAGTGGGCGAACGCCAGAATAGGTCCAGACGATGTCTTTGGTTGAAATGTCTTTTTTGAAATAGTTATTTGCAAAGTTTACAAGATAGTTTGCTTCTTCGGGCGTGCATTCAGGTTTTGTTGAAAGCGCGTCATGCTCAGCATCTGTTGTTCCAATAAGAGTGAAATCTTCTTCATATGGAATTGCAAAAATAATGCGACCATCTGTGCCTTGAAAAAAGTATGTTTTGTCGTGTTCAAATAAACGCTTTGTAATAATATGAGAGCCGCGAACTAAGCGAATGCCTTCATTTGTTTTTAAGTGCATTTTGGAATGAATTAAATCGCCGACCCATGGGCCGCCAGCATTTACGATCATTTTGGCTTTGTGCGTTTTAGTTTTACCATTTTTGTCTTTGCTTTTTATCTGCCAAATACCATCAACTTGTTTAGCACTTTCAACTTTTGTGCGCGCTAAAATAGTAGCACCTTTTTCTTTGGCATCGATGGCGTTTAAAATCACCAATCTTGCATCTTCAACCCAGCAATCAGAATATTCAAAGGCTTTTAAAAAGCGATCATCTATGGCATCGCCCGTGATGTCTTTTTTAAGATTGATTGTTTTTGTCCCTGGCAGAATTTTACGTCCGCCCAAATGATCGTACAAAAAGAGCGCAGTTCTGATCAGCCATGCAGGGCGTGCACCTTTTGCCCATGGCATGATGATAGATAATAAACGTGATACAGGTGTGTTGCTCTCAAAGCGCATGTCTTTATGAAACGGCAAAACAAAGCGCATAGGCCAGCTGATATGGGGCATGGCTTTTAGAAGCGTTTCACGCTCTGTGAGGGCTTCTTTTACTAAGCGAAATTCTAAATATTCAAGATAACGCAAACCACCATGAAACAGCTTTGTGGAAGATGAAGAAGTAGCTGAACCAAAATCGTTCATTTCTGCAAGCGCCACGCTATAGCCTCTGCCTGCTGCGTCTCTTGCTATGCCAGCGCCGTTTATTCCGCCACCAATAATGAAGATGTCGTAGATCGAATTTTGATTATTTGGCATTCATTTTATCCATCTTCACACCTTGAAAATAGTGCGCCTGCTAAAAATTGATACATAATTGTTATATAGTCTTGTGTGTTATGCTAATCAAGGTTTTTTAGCTTAAATGTCATCACAATTTTTGCTAGTGTTCTTAAAAGTCACACTCACCCATTAGTTATATCATTTGATGTAGCTAGCCTTAAAGGACACTCATTCATGCTATTGGTTCAAAAGTTTTTGCATTTGCTTGCTACAAATGGCCGTATGGTTTTGATTGCAGGGCTTGTGGTTGGCATGCTTTGGCTAGACTTAGCGATATTTTTGAAACCCTATATCCCAGAATTTGCATTTGGCTTATTGTTCTTAGCGTCATTTAGAGTAGGGCCTAAAGCTGCCATTGGCGCAGTTAAAGATATGCGCCTTGCAATTGTTATGGTGCTTGTTCTTCAAATCTTAGTGCCAGTTGGTTTGTTTTTGGTTTTTAAACTGGTTGGTTGGAACACAATGCTGGCTTACACAATTGTGTTGCTGATGGGCGGCGCCGCATTATCGGCCACGCCGCATTTAACTGTTATGGTTGGGCACGAACCAGCGCCAGCTTTGCGCCAATTAGTGCTTGGTACTGCACTTTTGCCTTTAACAATTTTTCCTGTCATTTGGCTGATGCCGCAATTTGGCGATTTTCAATCTATCTTAATGCCTTCGATAAAACTGTTTCTTGTAATTGGAACAAGTGCATTGCTTGCTTTTGCTCTACGCCATTTCAGATTTTCAAATCTCGATGAGAGCGCAATGCAAAATGTGTTTAAAACTGTCGATGGAATGTCTTCGATCATTTTATTCTTGATTGTTATAGGGTTGATGTCTGCGGTGGCGCCTGCGCTTTATAATGACACGCGCGCTTTTTACATTACACTTCTTGCGGCTTTTGCTGTGAACTTTGGTTTGCAAATTTTGTTTTATGTTTTGCTTCAATCCCCAAAATTGAGTGGGGTTCGCGTTGCCACTTCAATTGCCGCAGGTAATCGCAATATGGCATTGTTTTTAACGGCGCTTCCAGCATCCGTCACTGACCCAATGTTGCTATTTATTGGGTGCTATCAAATTCCTATGTATTTGACGCCGGTATTGTTGAAGAAATTATACATGCGAACTAAAAGCTAAAGACTAAGAGCTACGCAATTGCTGCTCGTGTTAAAGCGCTCCAAATTCTTTTAAAACCTTATCGGTATGTTCGCCAACTTTAGGTGGTCTTGCTAAATTGAGCTCATCTGCATTTGTCCATTTTATGGGCGGGGCAGGCACTACAATCGTTTCATCATTGGTGGTTTTAAACTCTGCTTGGCTAAAGGCCGCATGCGATTTTAGATGATCTGCTGAATTGATTGCACCATATGCAATTTGAGCGTCTAGCAATTTGCTTTCAAACTCTTTTGAACTCATTTGTTTAGTGATGTTCTGAATTTCGGTTTCTAATGCGTCTCTATTTGTTACGCGCTTATTATTGGTTGCATAGGCTAGGGTAGTGGTGAAATGGGGAGCGTTTAAGACATCAACACAAAGACGCTTCCATTCACGTTCATTTTGGATAGAGATTAAAATTTGCATGCCATCCTTGCATTCAAATGCGCCATAAGGTGCGATAGAGGGGTGCTTTAGTCCAACAGGCTTTGGCGCGCCTTCACCATATTCTGCATGCATGAAAGGTACGCTCATCCAGTCTGCTGCGACATCGAATAGTGAAACAGAAATTTCGTCACCTTTGCCAGAAATCGATCTTTTGATTAAGGCTTCTAAAACGCCACTATAGGCGGTGGAGCCTGTGCTAATATCGCAAACCGAGACGCCAATGCGGCCTAATTCATTTGGGCTGCCTGAGACCGAAATTAAGCCACTTTCTGCCTGAATGAGCAGATCATATGCTGGGCGCTTTGCTGCTGTGTTGTTGGTGCCATAACCAGAAATATTACACACAATGAGCCTTGGGTTAATGCGCTGCAATGTAGCGGTTGATAGGCCTGCGCGCTCTAAGGCGCCATTTGCAAGGTTTTGGACTAAGACGTCTGCTTTTTTTAAGAGCTTTAAAAGAGCCTTATGGCCTGCTTCAGTTTTGAAATCTAAACAAACAGATTCTTTTCCCTGATTGAGCCAAGTAAAATATGAGGCATCGCCTTTGGCGGCTTCATCATAAAGTCTGGCAAAGTCTCCTGTTTCTCTTTCAATTTTGATAACCCGTGCGCCAGCTTGCGCAAGACGCGCAGTACAAAGAGGTGCGGCAACAGCTTGTTCTATTGAAACGACCAATAATCCAGAAAGGGGTAGCATTTGTTTCTCATATAAATAATTTTATGGTTTTTATGCGCCAAATATTAGCATGCTTGACCCTAGCGCACTAGCTTTGTTGGGTTTCACTTTGAAAAATAGCCTTCATATTTAGAGACCTGAATGTAAGTGCGGCTTTTAAGAATTAGTTTTCTATTAACCAAGTTCATTTACATTTGTGCATTAGTTTGGGGGAACACACATGAAATTTTAAACACGCCAGTGGTGAGTGAGATATTGAGAATGAAGAACGATTCTATATTAGGTATGAGAGAACGTGGACTTTTATGCTTACTGACCATCTCTATTGTGTTTGCGGTTTTTGTGACGCTGTTTAATAAAAGAAACTCTGATATTGCTTATCTCGCTGGCATGAACAGCGCTTTATCAGAAATCAGCATAACGAGTGATGTAATAAAAGACATAAGCTATGATCTTGAACAAACTCGTGATTTAAGAAAACAGAAAATTGATATTCAAAAGCTAATTGACTTGAGTGCAAAATTACGCACGCAATTGCTTAATTTGGAACAAAACCAATCTCAACTTACAAGCGGCGTTAAAGAAAAGTTTTTGACACATGCTGCTTTTGGCCCAGACTATATGTGGCCAGAACATATGCTGGTAAGGCGCCTTGAAGATGTGCAATTATTGAAGGACATTGGTGAGGCAGGGAACTTTCGCCCGTTTTTTGATGAAAATGGCAACATTAGTGTTGTTGTAAGCGGTGAGCCTTATAATCAAGTTGCCAAGTTGGTGCGCCAACCATTAGCCTTTGTGGTGCCGCCATCTCGCCCTGAACAAAAATATAGAGTTAATCAGTTCATCTCTAGTGTATCTGTGGATTTGAAAAGAACACAAATCGCTTTTGTTTTATCTATTTCGTTCGTCATGCTTATTATTGCATTTCTTGTTGTCATGCCATTGATGCGAACAGTTGGTAAGCAGATTAAAGATTTGCAAGTGGCTAATCAAAAAGCAAACTCTGCAGATAGAGCTAAGTCAGAATTTTTAGCGAATATGAGCCATGAAATTAGAACGCCTATGAATGGTGTTATGGGCATGGCTGAACTGCTGGCCAAGACAGAATTGGATGCAAAGCAAAAGACCTTTATTGATATTATAACTAAATCTGGCGCATCGCTTCTAACCATTATCAATGACATTTTAGACTTTTCAAAGATTGATGCTGGTCAAATGGAATTGGACAATGGCCCGTTTAAGTTGGCTGAAGCAGTTGAAGATGTTGCTACGTTGGTATCATCAAAAGTGGCTGAAAAAGACCTTGAATTAATTGTTAGAGTTGATCCTAAATTGCCGACTAACTTGATTGGTGATGCAGGTAGAATTAGACAAATGCTGACCAACCTACTTGGAAATGCAACTAAATTTACCGATGAGGGACACGTTTTTGTAGATGTAAATGGATCGCTCATTGAAGATAGAATGGATGATCAGGGGCGATCTTTATACGCACTTGACTTTAGGGTTGAAGATACTGGTGTTGGTATTGCCAAAGATAAATGCGCCAAAGTGTTTGAAAACTTCAGTCAGGTAGATACGTCTGCAACACGTAAGCATGAGGGCACAGGGCTAGGGCTTTCTATTACGTCTTCTCTTGTAGAATTGATGGATGGTGAGATTGGCGTTGATAGTGAAGAAGGCGTTGGTTCAACTTTCTGGTTCAAACTAGAATTGCCTGTGCATGAAAGCTTAGAAGATGAAATGAAAGTAGATCGCTATGCGCATCTAGATTTATCTGGCTCACGTGTCTTGATTGTTGACGATAACCAAGTGAATAGATCTATTTTGGGCGAGCAGATGGCTGCTTGGAAATTTGACAGTGCTGCGGCGGTAAGTGGCGCAGAAGCGCTCGCTGTTATGCGTGCTGCAAGAGAACAAGATATTTCTATTGATGCTGTGATTTTAGATTTTCAGATGCCAGAAATGAATGGCGGCGATGTGGTTCGTGCTATGCGCGCAGATCCTTTGATTGCTGATATTCCTGTTGTTATGCTGACATCCGTTGAATTTACAGAGGATGGTAAATCGTTCTCTTCCTTGGGTGTGGAAGGGCATCTTACAAAACCTGCACGCTCTTCATTATTGCTTGAAACACTAATGGAAGCGATCTCAAGCAAACTGATTGATAAGCACAATAAGCTATCAAAATCGATTGAAGGTGCTGGTGAAAGAAGACAGATCACGCCTGAAAAGAAGGAAGCGCCTAAGAAAACGCCATTGAATGGAACGGGCGTTCAAGTGATTCCAAATCTATTGGATGAGCCTCATCAACTTGACGATGGTGGTTTCTCTATGGATATAGATGAGCGCGCATTTGATAGTGAGTTGGGTGAAACTGTCTTTAAATCGGATTATGAGATCTTGGTTTGTGAAGATAATGAAGTAAACCAAATTGTTTTCACTCAAACACTAGAAGACGCTGGTTATCAGTTTATCATTGCATCTAATGGCGAGATTGGTGTGAAGCTATATCAAACGCATAATCCTCAACTTATTTTGATGGATGTGTCTATGCCAAAAATGAATGGTCTTGATGCAACCAGAAAAATTAGAGAGCTTGAAGAAGGCACTGGAAGACATACCACCATTATTGGTGTGACAGCGCATGCGATTAAAGGTGATATGGAAAAATGCCTAGAGGCTGGCATGGATGACTATTTGCCTAAGCCAATTTCACCTCACATGCTGGTGAGTAAGATTGAAAAATACATGAATAAGGCAAAACAAAATAGCGCTTAAATGTGCTGATAGTGTTTTTGAAAGTATAAAAAAAGGGCTGTGCAATTTAGCGCAGCCCTTTTGTTTTTTTATGATCGGTTCTTATTTTTCAGGAATTAACCCACGGGGGCTAAACCTTAAGACGAGCAATAGAATTAAGCCCATCATAACCAGTCTTGTTTGTTCAGCATTTGCTATTAGGTGCTTTCTTAGAGGAGAGGTATCTCCCAAGCCGCCAGTTGTAAGATCGATAATGTATTTACCAAACTCTGGTGCTTGGTTCCATGTGAACCAAACAATAAAGGCACCCAATATTGCACCAGCATTGTTACCAGAACCACCAACAATAACCATTACCCAAATCAAGAATGTAAAGCGTAATGGCTGATATGAGGTTGGCGTAAATTGGCCATCTAGCGTTGTTAGCATTGCGCCTGCTAGGCCAATAACAGCAGAACCTAATACAAACACTTGTAAGTGGCGTGCTTTGATGTTTTTACCCATTGCGTTGGCAGAAACTTCATTGTCACGAATGGCACGCATCATACGACCCCAAGGTGATTTCCATGCTTTTTCTGATAAATAATAAACCAGCGCCAATACAACTATGAAAATAGCTGAATAGCTGATTTTCACCATTAATGATGAGAACTCAATAATAGAGATGCCCATATCATTTGCTAGCATTTGGTAATAAGGGTCTTTTTGTAACTCAACCTCATAAGGCACTGGGCGGCTAAGGCCTGTTACGTTTTTAACACCTCTGGTTAGCCAGTCTTCATTTTTGATAAATGCAATAATGATTTCTGAAATACCAAGGGTTGCAATAGCCAAATAGTCTGAGCGAAGACCCAGCGCAATTTTACCAACCACCCAAGCGGCTGCAGCAGCCAACAGGCCGCCTACAGGCCAGCTGAAAATAATTGGCAGGCCAAGGCCGCCCAAAAAGCCTGTATTTGCTGCATCTACCAGTTCAATGGCGCCAGTTGCTTGGTCAAAGAATGAGCGTGCAATGACATAACCAATTAGCACAACAACGCCTATAATCATGTAGCTTATGTCTTTATAGGCGCTCATGCGACGATAAATGAAGATACAAAGGGCGATGGTTGCAATGACAGTGAGTAAGCCAAAGCCTACACCTGTGCCACCAGCTGACCAGGCTTCTTGTATAGGGGCAGCAGAGACTAGAACAGCTGCAAGGCCGCCAAGTGCTGCAGAGCCCATGACGCCTGCATTAAACAAACCGCCATAGCCCCACTGAATGTTTACACCCAATGCCATGATGGCTGAGATAAGACAGAAGTTGAAAATACTAAATGCAACTGACCAACTTTGGAAAAGACCAACCAGTAAGAGTGCAAATGCAACTATTAAATAAAGAAGAGTGTTTTTCATGGTCGATGTCATAATGATTTCCCACTAAATAGGCCGGTAGGTTTGACCAGTAGCACAACAACTAAGATCACGAATGATACTGCGACCTTATAATCTGTAGAGAGTAATTGAATTAAACCATCTCCAAAGAAGCCTTCTGGAGTTAGGTAAGAGAAGAAACGTTTATATGCATATGTGATCGTTACTTCTGAAAACGCCACTACAAAACCACCAGCAATTGCGCCAAGTGGATTGCCCAAGCCACCAACAATGGCAGCCGCAAAAATAGGCAGTAGGAGTTGAAGGTATGTGAATGGTTTATAGCTTTTATCAAGGCCGTAGAGTGTGCCTGCAACGGTTGCAAGAATGGCTGTGATGATCCAAACAAATAACACAACACGATCTGGGTTGATGCCAGATAGTAGTGCGAGATCTTCATTATCTGAATAAGCGCGCATTGATTTGCCGGTACGGGTTTTGTTTAAAAACCAAAAGAGTAGGGCAACAATTGCGATGGCTGTAACAATTGTAATGGCTTGCGATGTGCGAAGTGCAAGACCTTCTGCAAGGCCAGTCATTTCTTTAAATTCGCGTGCTTTTAAAATAAATCGTTCACCATCAGAAACCGTTTGGTCGCGAGGGCCAATAATAAATCTAATGATACCGCTGGTTAAAAACATCATACCTGTTGAGGCGATAAGCAAAATAACAGGCGGTGCTTTTTTGACACGATAAAATTTGTACACAAATCGGTCAGATACTAATACCCATGCAATGGTACATAAAATACCAAAGGGCAGGGCTAGCAGAACCGTTGGAAGGGGCGCAATTGATACGCCCATAGATTGGAATAGCCACATGAATAGAATTGAAAACATTGCCCCAAAGGACATTGTTTCGCCATGTGCAAAATTTGAGAATCTTAATATGCCATATACGAGCGTTACACCAAGTGCGCCAAGCGCCAATTGGCTACCATAGCTTAAGCTTGGAATAATAACGTAGTTCGTAAAGAGGGTGATTGCGTTTAGAAAATCCATAACTTAACCTCCTAAAAACGCTTTTCGAACAGCTGGGTTAGCCATTAAAGCCTCGCCAGTGTCGGTGAATTTATTTTTGCCTTGCACAAGTACATAGCCCTTATCTGCAATGTTAAGCGCTTGTTTTGCATTTTGCTCAACCATTAAAATTGCGATGCCTGTTTTTGCAATATCAATGATACGGTCAAACAAATCATCCATCACAATTGGAGAAACACCTGCGGTTGGCTCATCCAACATTAGCACTTTTGGTTTTGTCATTAGCGCTCTGCCAACTGCTACTTGCTGGCGCTGGCCGCCAGAGAGTTCGCCAGCTGGCTGGTTGCGCTTTTCTTTTAAAATTGGAAAGAGATCGTAGATTTGGTTCATTGTGTCAGAAAAATCATCTTCTCTAATGAATGCACCCATTTCTAGGTTCTCTTCTACGCTCATGCCTTGAAAGACATTGTTGGTTTGAGGCACAAACCCCATGCCTTTGGTTACGCGTGCTTGGGGTGATAGATGTGTAATATCTTCGCCATCCATCATTACGCGGCCAGTGTGAATGTTTAACATTCCAAAAATTGCCTTCATGCCGGTAGATTTACCTGCGCCATTTGGGCCAACGATTACGGCGATTTCGCCTTTTTCAACGCCAATGGTACAATCGTGCAAAATATCTGCACCACCATACCCACCGGTCATGTTTTCACCAATTAGAAATGCCATTATGATTTCGCCTTCTTCTTTGGCTTACTTTTAGACTTAGTTGCTGTTTTAGCTGTACGCTTAGCTTTTGAAGCAGTTTTAGGTTTTGCTTTGCTTTTGGCTACAGTTGCTGTCTTGCCTTTAGGTTTGTTTTTAAGGCCCGTTCCAAGATAAGCTTCGATGACTTCTTCATTCGACTTAACTTCTTCTGCGGTGCCTTGCGCCAATACCTTGCCCTCTGCCATACAAATGACTGGGTCACACATTTTGGTAATGAATTCCATGTCGTGCTCGATTAAGCAAAATGTATAGCCGCGCTCTTTGTTTAGGCGAATAATTGCATCGCCAATCGTGTTCAGCAGTGTGCGGTTTACGCCAGCGCCAACTTCATCAAGGAACACAATTTTTGCATCCACCATCATGGTGCGGCCAAGTTCTAGTAGCTTCTTTTGGCCGCCTGAAAGGTTGCCAGCCAGCTCGTCTGCAACGTGTGATATTTCTAAGAATTTAATAACCTCGTCAGCTTTTGCGCGTGTTTTTTCTTCTTCTTCGCGCACTTTTTTAGGGCTGAGCCAGTTATTGATAATTTTTTCTCCAAGCTGGCTGCTTGGTACCATCATTAAATTTTCTCTAACGCTTAGCGTTGAAAATTCATGGGCGATTTGAAAGGTTCTAAGTAAACCTTGTGCGAATAATTCGTGTGGCTCTAACCCTGTAATGTCTTTGCCATCTAGCATAACGCGGCCAGATGTTGGTTTGTGCAAACCCGCAATCACATTAAAAAGAGTTGTTTTACCTGCGCCGTTTGGACCAATTAGACCCGTTATAGAGCCAGTCTCAATTGTAAAGGATGCACCATTTACCGCGCGAACACCACCAAAGTGTTTATGAATGTCGTCAATGACGATCATGGGATTCCCCAAATGCTGTAATCTGAATGAATGGATGATAAATATGTAAATGGCCCGAGAATACTCTCGAGCCATCTATATTTGTTATGGATAAATCCTAACGGTAACCAACAGTAGAAACTGCGCCGTCTTTGATTTCGATCTGTCTGTAGCTGCCTGCAGCTTCACCTGGTTGGATCAACTCAACAGCTGATGCACCAACATAATCGATTTCGCCGCCATCAGCTAAGATCTTAAGACCTTTTGCTAGTTCACCTGGGAAGATTTTTTCGCCCGGTGCGTTTGCAACGTCAAAGATTTTGTCTTTTAGCTTAGCGCTGTCTGTTGAACCAGCAGCTTGCATTGCAAGCATGATAAGAGCAGCAGCGTCATATGATTTACCTGAGAATGGACCATGCTTAAAGCCAGCAGCTTCAGCCATTTTGCCAAATGTTGCTGCGCCTTCGCTACCAGAACCTGGAACCGCACCGTAAGAACCGTTTAGGTCTGGGCCGATTGCTTTTGGTAGTGATTCACCAACCATCGCATCTGGAAGGTAGAATGTGTCAAATGCACCTGAATCCAGTGAACCTTGAACGATACCTTTACCACCTTGGTCAAGATAACCAGCAACAACTAGAATATCGCCACCAGCAGATGCTAGCGCGCCAACTTCAGCTGAGTAGTCGCCTTTGCCATCTTCGTGTGCTGCTTTAATTGTAACAGTACCACCAGCTTTTTTGAAGTTTGCTTCAATGCTGTCTGAGATGCCTTTACCATAGTCATTGTTTGTGTATGTCAAAGCAATTGATCTGATGCCTTTTTCCATAAGGATGTCAGCAACGATTTCGCCTTGGCGAGCGTCTGAAGGTGCTGCGCGGAAAAATAGGCCATCATCTTCAGCAGTTGTAAGACCTGGTGAAGTAGCTGATGGAGAAACCATTACGATGCCGTTTGGACGTGCTACGTTTTGTAGAACAGCGCCAGTAACACCTGAACAGTCACCACCAACAAGCGCTTTAACGCCTTCAGCTGTAATCAAACGTTCAGCAGAAGCTGTAGCAACAGCCGCATCTGTACAAGTTGTATCGCCTCTAACAGCAGCAACAGTTGTGCCGCCTAGAAGTGCACCACTATCGCTTACTTCTTTGATTGCAAGTTCAGCAGCAGGGCCCATGTCTGCAACTAATGATTCAATCGCACCAGTAAAGCCTAGTAGTACGCCAATTTTGATTTCTTCAGCAGATGCAACAATTGTTGATCCAGCTAGAATTGTAGATGCCATTGCGGCAATTAAAGTTCTTTTCAAGTTCTCGCTCCCGAAAGCTGTTTTAAAAATATACACTATAGCGGGAAGCTAATTTGCGCATGAATTAAACAAAACTCATACTACCACCCGCAAAAGTGAAAATACTCTTACAGAGAAGATGGAGTTTGTAAATTGTGTGTTTGTCTTTTTTTATGAAAATCACACCTGTTTTCTAGTTCTTTAGACGTATTGGGCGTGTTTTGGTTAAATTAAAGCGTTAATTAAAGCACTAGAATAGAAAAATCGTCTAAAACTGACAAAAAGCCTATGTAAAGCTTATGGGGAAAGTGTTTGTGTGTGGGGATCTTGTGGTTAAGAATCGTCTCGTTTGCTAGACAATAAGGGTATCACGTGGCAAACTTGTCATTATATCAATCAAATATATTGTAGCGCTTGTGACAACTGCACCTAAAACTTCTTCAAAATTGGATACACTTTTTTCTGGAAATGTTACGCCGGTAAACGCTACTGTAGCAAACGTTTCTCCAGTATCTGTGCAGAGCCTTAATCCACTGCAACTTAGCTTCATGCAAAGAAGCAAGTGTGAGGGAAGACTTGGCGTTGGCTTTAAGCGCAATAGCACCGTAGTTGAAAATCTCTATCAGCAGGGCTGCGCGAAAATAAGATTGCCCAAGAGTTATGATCAAAACGCAGAAGCTGTGATGATAAATTCGTCTGGTGGGATAACTGGCGGTGATGCGCTGGTTTGGAACTTTAGCGCTGGCGCTCATTCTAATCTCACTATAACCACGCAAGCGTGTGAGCGTATTTATAAATCTAGTACTTTAGATGTTTCTAAAGACAGCACCTCTCATAAAAACAGTGAAGCGCAAGGCGGCTCAAAAACTGATTTGCAATATGGCAAAATTGATGTGTGCTTAAATGTGGGCAGTCATGCTTGTCTTTCATGGTTGCCGCAAGAAACCATATTGTTTGATCGGGGCGCTCTAAAACGCACTTTAGAAATACATTTGGAAAAAAGCTCTAAGGCTTTGATTTGCGAATCCTTTATTTTGGGACGCAAAGAAATGGATGAGGTGGTTGAGAGCGGCTACATCAAAGATAAATGGCGCGTATATT
>JBGCEA010000020.1:0-6882 GCA_045105915.1 Nitratireductor sp. | reverse complement strand
TGATTTGGATGATGTGGAACGCATGATCGATGTTTCCGAAACCAAGGGCAGGGCGGTAGTGATCGGCGGTGGTTTGCTTGGTCTTGAAGCCGCTGCTGGCTTAAAGATGCAAGGCATGGATGTGACTGTGCTTCACCTAATGCCAACCTTAATGGAGCGCCAACTTGACCCTGCTGCTGGTTATTTGCTTCGCAAAGCATTTGATGATTTGGGCATTGAAGTGATTACTGAAGCCAGCACCAAAACAATACTTGGACAAGATGGCAAAGTAGTGGGTGTTGAACTGGAAGATGGCACACGCAAAGAGGCGTGTATGGTGGTTATGGCGGTTGGCATTCGCCCTAGTGCAGACCTTGCCAAACAATCTGGCTTGGAGACGGATCGCGGCATTATTGTTTCAGACAATATGTCTACATCTGATCCAGATATTTACTCAGTTGGCGAATGTGTTGAGCACCGTGGCATGTGCTATGGTCTTGTTGCGCCGCTATACGATATGGGCAAGGTTATTGCCCAGCAACTCACAGGCGATGATAAAGCCGCTTATACGGGCTCCGTTACCGCGACTAAACTCAAGGTGACTGGTATTGATTTATATTCTGCTGGCGATTTTGCTGAAGGGGATGATCGAGAAGAGATCGTTCTTAGAGATGCAAAAGCTGGCGTTTATAAGCGCCTTGTTTTGAAAGACGATAAGATTATTGGCGCTGTGCTTTATGGTGATACGGCAGATGGTCCGTGGTTCTTTGATCTACTCAAAAAGCAAACAGATGTTTCGCAAATGCGCGAGACTTTAATTTTTGGGCAAGCTTATCAAGGAGGAGCTGCGCTGGACCCCATGGCGGCCGTTGCAGCCTTGCCGGATGATGCGGAAATCTGTGGCTGTAACGGCATATGTAAATCAACTATAACATCAGCAATTACATCAAAGGGTCTAACCACGCTTGATGATGTGAGAGCACATACAAAAGCCTCTGCTTCATGTGGCACATGTACTGGGCTTGTTGAGCAATTAATGACCCTGACTTTGGGTGATTCTTATAATCCCAATGCAGTAACGCCAATGTGCGGATGTACTGATCTTGGTCATTCTGATGTGCGCCGCTTAATAAAAGCAAAAGCGCTCAAAACCATACCTGCTGTCATGCAAGAGCTTGAATGGAAAACCTCTTGTGGTTGCGCTAAGTGCCGCCCTGCGCTCAATTATTATTTAGTGTGTGATTGGCCAGATGAGTATGCTGACGATTATCAATCGCGTTTCATTAACGAGCGTGTTCACGCAAACATTCAAAAAGATGGCACTTATTCTGTTGTCCCGCGTATGTGGGGCGGCATGACATCATCTACTGAACTGCGTGCCATTGCAGATGTGGTTGATAAGTTTGAGATACCAGCTGTTAAATGCACAGGCGGTATGCGCATAGACATGCTTGGTATTAAAAAAGAAGACTTGCCAGCAGTATGGGCTGATCTTGGTAAGGCAGGTTTTGTCTCAGGCCAAGCTTATGCAAAAGGCTTGCGCACTGTAAAAACATGTGTGGGTAGCGATTGGTGCCGCTTTGGTACGCAAGATTCAACAGGTCTTGGTATTAAGCTTGAAAAATTCATGTGGGGTTCTTGGACACCTGCCAAGCTTAAATTAGCGGTTTCTGGTTGTCCTCGAAATTGTGCAGAGGCCACTTGCAAAGACATCGGTGTGATCTGCGTTGATTCTGGCTATGAGATTCACTTTGCTGGCGCTGCTGGTTTGGACATTAAAGGCACTGAAATTCTTGGCAATGTAAAAACTGAAGATGAAGTGATGGAGCACTGTGTAGCTCTTGCACAAATGTACCGCGAACAGGGCTGGTATTTAGAACGCATATACAAATGGGCTAAGCGAATTGGTGTTGAAGAAATACGCTCGCAAATTATGGACAATGCTGAAATGCGTAAAGCTTATTATGATCGTTTTGTCTTTAGTCAAAAATTTGCGCAAGTTGACCCTTGGTCTGAGCGCGTGTCTGGCAAAGACAAACATGAGTTTAACCCAATGGCGAAACTTTCACTGGAGGCGGCAGAATGAACGTGATGACTAAAGCATGGGTAAATGTAGGAACGCTTTCTGATATTCCAACTCGCGGTGCAAGATGTATTAAAAATGGCGATATGAGCATCGCAATCTTTCGCACAAGTGATGATCGTATTTTTGCATTAGAAGATAAATGCCCTCACAAAAACGGCCCACTTAGCCAAGGCATAGTGCATGATGGCTGTGTAACTTGCCCCTTGCATAATTGGGTTATTTCTCTTGAGACTGGTTTGGCTCAAGGTGCGGATGAAGGTAAAACCAGATCTTTTCCTGTAAAGGTTGAGAATGAAAAAATTCTGCTTTGTATAGGAGAAGAGTAGTGAAGCTTGCAGAATGCTCTACCAAAACCACTTGTCCTTATTGCGGTGTTGGTTGTGGCGTTATAGCGACACCTCAAGCAGATGGCTCTGTTAAGATTGAAGGCGATAAAGAGCATCCTGCCAATTTTGGTAGGCTGTGTTCTAAGGGAGCAGCGCTTGGTGAAACCACTGATTTGGAGGGGCGGCTTTTGCACCCTCAAATATTTGGCAAAACAACCGAGTGGGACACTGCACTTGATACTGTGGCAAAAAACTTTTCAGACACAATCAAAGAACATGGACCAGACAGTGTAGCATTTTATGTATCGGGACAAATTTTGACCGAAGACTATTACGTTGCAAACAAATTGATGAAGGGCTTTATTGGTTCTGCCAATATTGATACAAATTCTCGCCTTTGCATGGCCTCGAGTGTTGCAGGGCATAAGCGCGCCTTTGGCGCTGATACTGTTCCTGGTAATTATGAAGACTTAGAACTCGCTGATTTGATCATTCTGGTAGGGTCAAATCTTGCTTGGTGTCATCCCGTTTTGTACCAGCGTATTGCAGCTGCCAAGCAAGCGCGCCCGCAAATGAAAGTTGTTCTTATTGACCCAAGAAGAACAATGACAGCAGAACTTGCTGATATTCATTTGCCAATTAAACTAGATGGCGATGTAGCGCTATTTAATGGTTTGTTGAAATATCTATCTACTGGCGCTCATGTAAATCACGCATATGTTGAAGCACATACGGTTGGCCTTGAACAAGCTGTTAGCGCTGCTTTGATTAGTGATGAAGCGCTTGTTGAACAAACTGGAATTGATCTGGAAACGCTTCATGCGTTTTATGAATTATTTGCCCAAACACAAAAAACAGTCACTTGCTATAGTCAGGGCGTTAATCAGTCTGTGAGTGGAACAGACAAAGTGAATGCGATTATCAATTGCCATTTAATTACGGGTCGTATTGGCAGTGCGGGTATGGGGCCATTTTCTTTAACTGGGCAACCTAATGCAATGGGCGGGCGCGAAGTTGGCGGGCTTGCCAATATGCTTGCGTGCCATATGGACATTGATGACGAAAACCATCGTGATTTGGTTCAAGAATATTGGAAATCTCCTGTGATCGCTCAGCAAGCTGGGTTGAAGGCTGTTGATCTTTTTAAGGCGGTGGAAAGCGGGCAAATAAAAGCTCTATGGATAATGGCAACCAACCCTGTTGATAGTATGCCAGATTCTGGAAGAGTAGAGGAGGCGATTAAAAACTGTCCATTTGTGGTTGTCTCTGATGTCATGCAGGACACAGACACTATTCGCCATGCGCATGTTAAACTGCCATCTGCAGCGTGGGGTGAAAAAGACGGTACAGTTACAAATTCTGAAAGGCGCATTTCACGCCAACGTGGCTTTTTAGAACTGCCAGGAGATACAAAGTCCGATTGGTGGCAACTGGCAGAAGTTGGCAAAAGAATGGGTTTTGCTAAAGCGTTTACCTATGAAAAGCCCGCAGATATATTTGCTGAATATGCTGCACTATCAAGCTTGCAAAACAATGGCACCAGAGACTTTGATATTGGCGGATTGGCTGATCTTGATGCGGCTGCTTATGATCAATTAGCGCCAACGCAGTGGCCAATTACAAAAGATGGTTCAACAAAGGCAAGATTTTTTAGCGAAGGTGATTTTTATACACCAGAGCGAAAAGCTAGGTTTGTTCCAACTATTGCAAAAGTCACAAATGCTAATGATGAAGATGAGCTTTTATCTCTTAACACCGGTAGGGTGAGAGATCATTGGCACACCATGACACGAACTGCAAAAGCTGCCAGACTTTCTGCTCATATTGCAGAGCCATTTTGTGAGATACATCCTAAAGACGCTAAACGCTTGGGCATTGAACCAGCAACGCTTGTTGAGTTGAGTAATGCGTTTGGTACAATTACTATGCGAGCGTTGGTGACAAAAAGACAGAAGCAAGGCACTGTTTTTTGTCCTATTCATTGGGCCGATCAATATGCATCTAATGCTCGCGTAGATAGATTGGTTCATTCAGTTACTGATCCCATTTCAGGTCAGCCAGCTTCTAAAAATGTTTTGGTACAGGTAAAACCAAAAAATCCACGCTATTATGGATTTGCAGTTATGAGCGAAATGCCAAGTGCGTTTGATGTCAGCTATTGGGCAAAGGCGAAATGTGAAGGTGGTTGGCGCTGTGAATTTGCGTTTGAACACGAAGAAGATTTGAAAACACAAATAGAAAGTGCCACAGGTTTATTGTTGAGCGACGCCAGCGTAGAGTATGAAGACAAAGCGAGCGGTAGTCTGCGTTATGGTTGGTTTGACGATGATAGATTGATTTGTCTTTTCTTTGTATCGAATAACCCTGTTGAAGTTTCTCGTGTGTGGGCAATAGAGCAGTTATTAGCCAAACACGAAAATTCACTATCACGAAATTTTTTGGTGGCAGGCAGAGCAGGGGCAGATGTGCCAGATCGTGGGCCTATCGTTTGCTCGTGCTTTTCAGTTGGTGCTAATGAAATTGCTGATGCTGCAAGATCTGGATATTGCAGTGTAGACGATATAGGCAAACAGCTAAAAGCTGGCACCAATTGCGGATCATGTAAGTCTGAAATCGCCGGCATAATTAATATGCAAATGGCCATCGCTGCAGAATAACGCTTCACGCTCTATTGAATATCAAAACTTGTGTAGTCGCATTTTGAATTTTGAGTAATTATACCTTTGCTGCACAGCAGATAAAATCAATTGATTGAGAGTGCAAATGCCAAAATCATGCAGAGGGTCATTGCCAAAGCAATGCGCCAAGGGGTTTTTACGCCTGTAGCTTTTTCTATTTTATAAGCAATATATGTTGCGGGGCACCCAGTGATTAAACCCATAGAGGCTATCAATAATTTTGCCCATAAAATGCCCTGAGTAATTGCAAAGCTTGTCACCACAAATATACAAAGAGAGAGTGCGAGCAATAGTGCCCCCAAAATGAGGTTGATTGCCTGAAACCCAATTTTGTGTTGAGGCTGAATTTCAAGTTTCCACTTTTCAAGAATCTTAGCGTGATAGGATGTTGGTACTGGTCCAAATAAGTAATATGCGGCGAGCAGAGCAAGGCCTGTTGCTACTAGCAGATGAATGTATATTGCAATTTGGAGCATATCGCTTTTCTTTAAGTTACTTATTGCATGGTGAGGTTGATAGAATTGGTATTGCTAAAATGTAAATGTTGCAAAGGCAACTGTGATACCTGCACTGCCAATTGCCACACCAACACGTTGTCCTCTTTTGAGTTTTTGTTCATCGAGCGCTAAGCTCATGGCTAGGGGAACAGTTGCAGAGGCGGTGTTGCCAAATTTTTGAAGTGTTGAATAATGATTATCTAATGGAATGTTTATGCCATGGGATATCTCATTAAATGCCCGCTCAATAACCGCATGGCTGAAGATGATATCAAATTTGGAGCCAACAAGGTTTTTGTCAGAATTGAAAACATCAATCAGCGCTTTGATTGTTTTGCGCAATAATGGCGTAGACTTTGCAATAAATTTTTCTGCTATTGGGGGTTCACCATAATTTTCTATCGGATAAAAATTGCGAACATTTTTTAGAGGTATCATACAAAGATCAGTCGAATCTGGGTATGTTTTGATATTGAAGTAAAAGTCATCTTCTTGTGAATGTTCTAGTAACATTGCGCTGGCGGCATTGCCCAAGGTTATCCCTGCCCCGTAATCTCGTATATCATTTGGGTTTTCTAAACCAAAGCGAATGAAATCGAGCATGCCTGCCTCTAAGTTTACAATGAGTATATTTTTATATGTGCCAGCCTTTAGCAAAGAATGGGCTATATGCAGCGCTCTTATCCAACCAGCACACGCATCTAACACATCAAATGAAGTTGCGTTTGTAGCCCCTAAATATTCTTGAATACTAATAGCTGTGTTCGGCTCTAACCAACCTCTAGAAACGCTTGCATAGATTATGAGATCAATTTCTTCGGCAGATTTGCCGGACTTGTCGATTGCCTTTTGTGCCGCTTCATATGCCAAGTCCATTACATTTGAATCTTTTTTGGCTATTCGTCTGCTTTTAATGCCACTCTTATTTATGTAAAAAGTTATTAATCGTTCTAATTCTTGCCAATCATCAGCGCTCAGCAATGGTTCGCATTGCTCTTTAAAGAGTTCAATTGCTTGCTCATTGTTTAGAGTTGTCTTTGGTAATGCGTGGGCTATGGATACTATTTTCATGAATTAAATCCATTGAGGGGATGACATAAGATTGCGTTGATGGTGTGAGGTTAAGTTTATGACTTTTGATTAGAAATAATTTCGAGCTCTTCTTTTGAAGCCAGATTTTTATCCCAATAAGCTAAAGAAGGGGCCATGAATTTATGGTACCAAGGCGGTATCACTGCAATGACAGCCAATAGAGAGAACGCCAATGGCACGATTGGGCCTTCTTCTTCTTTTTCTAGTTGCCAATAGTTTTTACC
>JBGCEA010000019.1:0-5155 GCA_045105915.1 Nitratireductor sp. | reverse complement strand
AGATGTGCGTCTAACACAATTTGGTAAATTGATAGACCGTAAAGATCGCGGCAGCTGCAAAACAATTCGTGTGAATGAACTTGCAGATATTTTGCGCAAACGTGGCATGAAAAACCTAGAATTTAGTGTAGTGGGTTGCCGCAAAGGTCGCCTAGAGCGCATCGTGTTTGATGAATATGCAAACCGCGTCGACACCGAAGTTTTAGGCCGCTGTAAATAAGTGCTTTAAATAAAGTCAGACACAAAAAAACGAGGCATTGAAAAATGTCTCGTTTTTAGTTTTATTCATATGTAAAAAAATTAATCAGAATTTGCTTTAGATTCCACCGCGCCATAGCGGTCCAAATCATCTTTACTACCGCAAAGGTTTGTTGTGGTTGAAGTTTCAAAACCATTCCAGCTTTCATGCCCATTTGCAGTATCACCACAGCGTGTAATGCTAGCCAAATTGCGTGGGATACGAACAATTGGATCTGATTGGCGATCACGCTCAATCAAGCTTTTACCAGCGCTAGAGCCAAACGAATAACGAATACCAGCCCATGCCGCATCATAATTATCTTGGCCAATTTCTGCTTCACCATATACACTCCAACCATTGTTGGTTGGTGCATATTCAAAACCTGCATTAGCAACATGACCACGTGCTGTGTATCTGTGACCAATAGAGCCTTTTAGATTGTCGGTGAAATAATAAGAAAGATCTACTTCATTATCAAAGTCTGTCAGGAAGTGCTGACCAAATCTGACCCCTGCCATAACATCAATAGACCAACGACCTTGGTATTTAGAAAGTTCTACCCCAACACGCCCGCCATGCTCATTGTCCACATAGCCCCAGTCACCATAAATACCAACTAAACCACTATCAGGATCACGGTAGAAAATATGCAAAGCGCTTGCAGCACTCGTATACTCAGAACGATACGAACCAATGCCCAAATCTAGCTGGATACCAAATTCTGAATACAGCGGCATAGGCAGTGCAACAGAACCAATAAACATATGGTTGCTATGGCCACCAATCACACCAGAAACAACACCGGCTTTATAGTTCCAGCCATCTACCGCAGGGCGTTGCTCTGCAATGGGTGTTGAATCAATCATATTAACTGAAGGTGCAGAAGGCGCGTCTGCTGCATGCGCTAAAGGCAAGCCAAACAAAACAGAACTACTTAAAGCTGCAAATACAATTTTGTGTAACTGCTTTGAAGCATTTAAAGAACGATTGCGCACTAGAACACCAGACTCATATTACGATTGAAAAGGTTTGCGACAACCTAACGCCCTTGAGGCTTTAAGTTAAGTGGATTCTTTCGATTCTTAGAAGTTTTGATACAAAAAGTGTGACTATTGTTAAAATCATAACAAAAAAGTCACACTCAATTGGCTTTACCTGCCCAAATTAACCAAACATCTTAAAGTATAAAGACAAAAAGTGCCTTTTTAGTGCTGGTTCGACTTATTTTAGACTTGAACAGAATCGTTGAAGTCTTTCGCATGCTTGCGTCAAATCTTCAGTCGATGTTGCATATGAAATTCTAAAGTTAGGGCCAAGACCAAAAGCACTGCCTGGCACAACTGCCACGCCTTCAGCTTCTAACAATTCAGCTACAAAATCATGATCGCTTTCAAGTACTTTGCCAGACGGCGTTGTTTTGCCCATGCAACCTTGACAAGAAGGATAAACGTAAAACGCGCCTTCTGGCTTTGGGCACTCAATGCCATTGGCTTGGTTGAGCATTGAAACCACTAAATCACGGCGCTCTTCAAAAACAGCGCGGCGCTCTGCAATAAAGGATTGATCGCCATTGAGCGCCTCTAATGCCGCCCATTGCGCAATAGAGCTCGCACCAGAAGTTTGCTGGCCTTGAATCATGTCCATGGCTTTAATCAATTCCAAAGGACCAGCCGCATAACCAATACGCCATCCAGTCATTGCATAAGCTTTAGAAACACCATTCATAGTAAGTGTACGATCATAAAGTATTGGCTCAATTTGCGCAGGCGATACAAATTCAAAATCGCCATAGCAAAGGTGTTCATACATATCATCGCTCAACACCCAAACATCAGGGTACTTCAACAAGACATCAGTCAAAGCTTTCAGCTCATCATACGTATATGCCGCACCAGACGGGTTTGATGGCGAGTTGAACATAAACCATTTTGTTTTTGGCGTAATGGCCGCTTCAAGCGCACTTGCTGTTAGCTTGAAATTGTCTTCCATTTTTGTTTCCACAAAAACAGATTCGCCACCACAAATAGCCACCATCTCTGGGTAACTCACCCAGTAAGGCGCAGGAATAATAACTTCATCGCCCTGATTTAGCGTCGCCATAAATGCGTTGAACAAAATTTGCTTACCACCTGTTGCAACAATGGTTTGTGCAGGTGTGTATTCAATTTCATTTTCGCGTTTAAACTTGTCAGCAATTGCTTGGCGCAATTCAGGAATACCAGAAATTGGCGTGTACTTTGTTTTACCGCCATCAATGGCATCTTTAGCCGCCTGCTTAATGTTATCAGGGGTATCAAAGTCTGGCTCACCGGCGCCAAGGCCAATAACATCAACACCAGCAGCTTTTAATTCGCGCGCTTTTTGCGCTACTGCAATGGTTGCTGAGGGTTGAACACGTGAAAGAATATCAGCCAAGAATGCCATTTTAGGTCTCCAATAGGAAAGAAGAATTCGGGCGAACTGATAGGACTCAAATGCACCAATTGCAAGCCTTTTGATGCCCTGCCCCAATTGGAACACAACAATTGTCAGCAAATGCCATAATTGTCTCAAAACTTGAACACTTTTGCGCACTACATAGGCTCTATAAACAAACCTAAACACACAATCAAAAAAGACCCATTTAGAAAAAGAGTTCCAAAATGCTGCACACATCTAACACTCAAAAAGACATGGCACATGTTGCCAGACAAAGCTCACAAACGATCATTGGTTTATCTTCGCTGACCGATCAGCAGTTTAAAAAAATTCACATACAAAGCCTCGCAGAAAAAGTAATTATTTCCAGCGCATCTCTTTGCATCATTTCGGCTGTTACTTTTTTCAGCGTTAGTTCAATTTTATAAAACGCATAAATATTTTAGAGCACCCAAAGCGCAATTAATTAAAAGGCCTTCAGATGCATCACGACTTTCGTAATGAAACAAACTCAGTTTGCGCGCCCAGAGGATCAAATACATCCGCAATTGCGATGCGGTTTCCTGTTGTCAGTTTTATAACAATGGTGCCGCCACCAAATAAGCGTCCAGCCAAACCACGCCGCACATCTAGGCTAGATATCAGCTCATAAGGCACATCAACACTGGCATCGCTCGGCCAGCCAGAATGATAACGCAAATGCGTTTCCAAAAACTGCAGTCGCACAGTGCTAAATCTTAAAAAGGCATGCACCGCAATAAGCGGAACGCCAACCCCCAAGACTATAGCGCCCAAGCGAAACAAGGCACTAGAAGTCATTCCCATTGAAAACAGCACAATAAGGCCAAGGCCATAGGCCAAAAATATTACAAGGGTAGGAATAAAAATCTGCCAATGAGAAGCATAAGTCGGCTTGCCCATTTTATCTGCAACTTCAATGGCCGCATCATCTTCAACTTCGCGAACTCTAGGCTTCACATCGCCGCGCTCTAATTCAGCCACAGTTACATCTTGGCTTAAGTGTGCATTTCGCGCAATTGTATTGTCTTCGCTTGCATTACCTGCTGCGCTTTTATCTATTTGAGTATTTGCCTGCTCACTATTGCTCATAATATTGGCCAACCCTCTTTTACAGTTTCTTGTTGCCATGCATGGCACACAATCTAACGCTCTATAAATATAGAACCTAAAATGATGGCGAGTAAAGTGGATAAGATAGCTAAGGTTAAGCTAAGGCTTTTATAGCCCATCTTACATTTTGCCATAAATGCCCTATATTTTTATAAGAACAATCAAACGCTCTATAAAATAAGGCTATGCAATATGAGAATTTTGAAAAAGCAAAACAAGACAAGCAGCTTTAAAAGCCTATTGGCCTTTAGCTTGTTAGCAGGTGTTCATTATAGCTATGCAAACACAGCGCATGCACAAATTTTCAAAACAAAAGACGAAACCGTTGTAGCAAAAAAGATTGCAAACTTCATACATCCGTGGGGCGCAGCCATGCTACCAAGCGGCCAAATACTCGTGAGCGAGCGCGAAGGCGCGTTATGGCTGGTTGAACCAAATTCAGGTGCTAAAACCCAAATAAATGGATTGCCAAAGTTAACGCCAGTTGGCCAAGGCGGCTTGTTAGATGTTGCTATTGCGCACGACTTTGTAAACTCGCGCAAAATATTTTTCACTTATTCAAAGCGCATTAGCGCAGGCGTAGGCACAGCCCTTGCAAGCGCCACCCTGCCCCTAAATTTAACTTCAAGTGAGATCACGCTTAAAGCAGTTGATACTATTTTTGAGATGAACAACCCAAGTTCAGCAGGCCAGCATTTTGGTTCCAGAATTGCAGTCAATAAAGATGGCACTTTATTTTTTACAATTGGCGATAGAGGCAGTGAAAACACCGCCCAAGACCCATTTAATCATGCTGGCTCGGTACTTCGCATAAACCAAGATGGCAGCATCCCAAAAGACAATCCTTTTGCTAAGGGCACTAAGGGCGCGCGCGAAATTTATTCAACGGGGCATCGCAACCCACAAGGCGCAACCCTGCACCCTCAAACTGGTGAGTTATTTACAGTAGAACACGGTGCACGTGGGGGCGATGAAATAAACACACCACAAGCCGGCAAAAACTATGGTTGGCCTGTAATTTCTTATGGCAAGCATTATAGCGGTAGAAAAATTGGTGTTGGCACACAAAAACAAGGATTAGAGCAACCCCAATTTTATTGGGATCCATCCATAGCCCCTTCAAATCTTGCATTTGCAACTGGCAAGAAATTTAAAAACTGGCAGGGCAATTTGTTCGTTGGCGCTTTAAAAGACCAAAAGCTCGTCAGATTAAAAATGACGAACGGCAAATTAGAAGCCGTTGAAAGCTTGTTTGAAGATGAATTTGGCCGCATCAGAGATGTACGTTTTTTCAATGAGGGCTATATGTGGCTGCTAAGCGATCAAGAAGATGGCGCTTTGATCAAAATATCACCAGCACAAAAG
>JBGCEA010000018.1:0-3931 GCA_045105915.1 Nitratireductor sp. | reverse complement strand
GCGGCAAACCTTATGGTGAGGGCGCTTAATGGAAGATTTGCTTTGGGAAAGTGATGCACTGATTGCTGCCATGCAAGGGCGGCCGTTAGGTGAAATGCCAGAAGGTATTACAGGCATTTCAATTGATAGTAGAACCATTGCCAAAGGCGATGCTTATTTTGCTATTAAAGGCGATGTGCATGATGGGCATAAATTTGTTTCTGGTGCAATGAGCGCAGGCGCAGCAATATCGGTTGTTGCAGAAGAAAAGCTCGTATCGCTTGGTCATATTTCAGGGCCAATAATTGTGGTGAGCGATGTATTAGAGGCGATGCGCAATTTGGGTCTGGCCGCTAGAGCGCGCACTAAAGCACAAATCATTGCCATTACTGGCAGTGTTGGCAAAACCACCACGAAAGAAATGCTAAGAACTGCGCTTTCTAGTAGCGGAAAAGTTCATGCCTCTGTTGCCTCATTTAACAATCATTGGGGCGTGCCGCTTACACTTGCGCGCATGCCACAAGATACGCGCTTTGGCATATTTGAAATTGGAATGAACCACCCAGATGAGATTAGACCACTTGTGAAAATGGTGCGTCCACATGTTGCTATGATTAACAATGTGGCGGCGGCGCATTTGGGTGCCTTTAAAAACCTAAACGAGATTGCAAAAGCAAAAGCTGAAATATTTGAAGGTTTGGTAGCTGGTGGCTATGGTTTGATAAACCGCGATGATGCGCGTTTTTCTCTACTTTCAGATTTAGCAAGCGCTGCAAATGTTGAACATGTAAGAAGTTTTGGCGAAAAGCGCGGTGCTGACTATTGGCTTCGCGAGGGTGAATACCAAGTTGATGGCACCAATATGGCTGTGCGTATTTCTGGTAAAAACTATGATGTACGGCTAAATGCAGCTGGTAAGCACTTGGTGCATAACACGCTTGGTGTTTTGGGTATTGCTAGCTTAGTGGGCGCAGATATTGAAAAAACAATAACTTCGATTGCGAGCATTGAACCAGAAGCAGGGCGCGGTAAACGCCATAATTTGAAAAATAAAACTACCAACTTTGTTTTGATCGATGAAAGCTACAATGCAAACCCTGCTTCTATGGAAGCAGCGCTTAAGGTTTTAAAAGCCAGCCAAATAAGTGGCAAGGGTCGTAAAGTTGCCATTTTGGGCGACATGCTGGAGCTTGGAGTGAGCAGTGAAAAGCTGCACCGCGTGTTGAGCGAAAATGTAAAAGCTGCTGGCGTTGTTCAACTCTATACTGTGGGTGAGCACATACACGTATTGGGCGAAGAAGTTGGCGAAGGTGTACATGTAGGGCATTTTGCCAATTGGGAAAAAGCCAAAATAGCACTGGTTAAAAACTTGCGCTCTGGTGATGTGGTTATGCTAAAAGCATCTAACGGTTTGGGATTCGCAAAATTAGTAACTGCGCTTTGTGAGAAATATAAAAAGTAACATTTGTGCCAATTTTGGCTGCCAATTACTAATTTGGGATGAGGAAATAACACATGCTATATTATTTGTTTGAGGAGTTTTCGTCTACTTTCTCAGGGTTTAACCTGTTTCGGTATATCACTTTTCGTACGGTTGGCGCGCTTGTTACCTCAGCCCTTTTTGTGTTTTTGTTTGGCCCTCAAATCATAAAATCTTTACGTCTTAGACAAGGTAAAGGACAGCCTATTAGATCTGATGGGCCTGAAACCCATTTTGCAAAAGCCGGTACGCCTACAATGGGCGGCTTGATGATAATTGTCGGCGTTTTGTTTTCTACGCTCATATGGGGCAATTTAAACAGTGTTTATGTTTGGGTTGTTTTACTTGTTATGCTTGGTTTTGGATTGATCGGTTTTTATGACGATTATCTAAAAGTGTCTAAAGAAAGCCATAAGGGATTTCCCGGGCGTATTCGTCTTATTTTAGAATTTATCATTGCTGGCGCTGCTTGTTTTGTGATTATGCATAATGGTGAGCAACCATTTTCTTCTTCGCTAACCTTTCCATTCTTTAAAGATTTGCTACTTGATCTTGGTCTTTTCTTTGTTGTGTTTGGAGCATTTGTAATTGTTGCGGCTGGTAATGCTGTCAATCTAACCGATGGATTAGATGGCTTGGCAATTGTACCTGTTATGATTGCGGCAGGCTCGTTTGGCGTAATTGCATATTTGTCGGGTAATGCCATTTTCTCTGGTTATTTGAACATTCACTTTGTGAAAGACACTGGCGAAATTGCAGTTTTATGTGGCGCTATCATTGGCGCGGGGCTTGGCTTTTTGTGGTTCAATGCTCCACCAGCCGCTATCTTTATGGGCGATACAGGTTCGCTTGCACTTGGTGGCACAATTGGCGCGATAGCAGTTGCTACAAAGCACGAAATTGTATTGGCAATTATTGGTGGTTTGTTTGTTATGGAAGCCATGTCTGTGATCATTCAGGTGGCGTCCTTTAAAATGACTGGTAAGCGTGTTTTTCGAATGGCGCCCATACATCACCATTTTGAGAAAAAGGGATGGACAGAAAGCCAAGTCGTTATTCGCTTTTGGATAATTTCTGTAATCTTGGCTCTTATTGGCCTTTCAACTTTGAAACTTAGATAACATTATAGATTAGGAACTTGCGTTGATATCTGCATCAACTCAAAAAGATAAAAGAATAGCACTGTTTGGTCTTGGCGGATCGGGCATGGTGACAGCGCATGCTCTAAAAGCAGGTGGCGCCATGGTGTATTGCTATGATGATAATCCTGATCGTGTGAAACAAGCAAAAGACGAAGGTCTAAATACGGCAGATTTGCATGATGTCGATTTTGCCACTTTAGATGCGCTTGTTTTAGCGCCGGGTGTTCCACTAACCCATCCCATTCCACATTGGACAGTGGATTTGGCAAATGCAGCTAGAGTTCCAATAATTGGTGATATTGAATTGTTTCGCTTGGAGCGTAATGCGAAGGCTGGCAAGAGTGATTTTATTGCTATCACTGGCACGAATGGTAAATCTACAACTACAGCTTTAATTGCGCATGTCTTTGCGTGTGCTGGATATAATGTTCAGCTTGGTGGCAATATTGGCACTGCTGTGTTGAGCCTGCAAATGGATGAGCTTGATGATGATGAAAATAACATAGTCTACATCGTTGAGTGTTCGTCTTACCAAATAGATCTCGCGCCTAGCTTAAATCCAAGCATTGGTTTGCTCTTAAATTTAGCGCCAGACCATTTAGACCGTCATGGTTCTATGGCGCATTATGCCTCTGTTAAAGCGCGCCTTGTCACCAATAGTGATTATGCGGTTGTGGGCGTTGATGATGCTTATAGCGATGCTATTTCTAAAGCTGCAAATGCATCTACCCAAGTTCTACGCGTTTCAAATTCGAAAGAGCTCACAAGTGGCATATCTAGTGTTGATGGTGACTTGGTGAAATATGAAGACAGCCAAGCCAGTGTGTTATTTACACTTGCCAATGCGCCAGCGCTTAGAGGCATTCATAATGCACAAAATGCAGCGGCCGCTTGGGCAGTTTGTGAAAAGGCAGGATTGAGCGCAGAACAAATTGCAAATGGGTTTCAAAGCTTTCCGGGCCTTGCGCACCGCATGGAGCAATTGGGCACATTAGATGATGTCTTATTTGTTAATGATTCAAAGGGCACAAATGCAGATGCCAGCGCAATGGCGCTTGGTAGTTTTGACGATATTTACTGGATTGCAGGTGGCCTTGCAAAAGCTGGTGGCATTGAAGAACTGCGCCCATATTTTAAGAATATCAAAAAAGCATATTTGATTGGAGAGGCCGCGCCAGATTTTGCTGTGTCGCTTGGCGAAGATGTTCCGTTTGAAATTTCAAACACTTTAGATGTTGCGGTTGAGCATGCGGCTCATGATGCCAAAAAAGACATGCAAAAAGGTGCTTCAAAAGAAGCAGTCGTTTTACTTTCTCCAGCATGCGCTAGC
>JBGCEA010000017.1:0-4016 GCA_045105915.1 Nitratireductor sp. | reverse complement strand
GTTGATGGCGTTTATACAACAGACCCAAGAATGGCGCCAAAAGCAACGCGCCTTGATAAGGTTTCGTTTGAAGAAATGCTTGAAATGGCTTCTTTGGGTGCAAAAGTGTTGCAGGTGCGCTCTGTTGAATTGGCAATGGTGCATGGCGTAAACACATTTGTGCGTTCTAGTTTTGATGATCCTGATTCTATTGAATCTGGACCAAATGCAGTTCCGGTTGGAACAATGATTTGTAGTGAGGAAGATATCGTGGAAAAGCAGGTAGTTACAGGCATCGCCTATTCGCGTGATGAGGCGCAAATTTCACTTCGTAGAGTGCCTGATAAACCGGGTATTTCGGCTTCTATCTTTGGCCCATTGTCAGAAGAATATGTGAATGTAGACATGATTGTGCAGAGCATTTCAGAAGATGGCTCGCGCACCGACATGACTTTCACGCTTCCAGATGCCGATTTAGACAAAGCGCTTAAAGTGCTAGATGCTAACCGCGAAGAAATTGGCTATGAAATTGTCCAAAGCGATAAGGGCCTTGTGAAGGTTTCTGTTATTGGCATGGGTATGCGCAGCCATGCAGGTGTTGCGGCAACTGCATTTTCTGCTTTGGCTGAAAAAGGTATTAACATTAGAGCAATCACAACATCTGAGATTAAGTTCTCAATTTTGATTGATGCTGATTATACAGAGCTAGCAGTGCGCACATTGCACTCTGTTTATGGCTTAGACAGCGCTGATTAATTTAATCATGCTTACATTTGCCGCCTGCATCTAAACTATTGTAAAAGTTTAGAAAGTTGGCTGGTGCGAGGGTCTTTTAACAATGTCGACGACTACAGGACCAAGAGAACTATTAAAGCGTATACGCGAGGTGATGGCACGCTCGCTCGGTGCACAGCAACGCCTTGATGATATTGTTTCTCAAATTGCGGCCACTTTGGTTGCTGATGTTTGTTCTGTTTATGTGTTGCGCTCAGATAACGTTTTGGAGCTTTTTGCAACGCAGGGTCTAAACCCAGGTTCTGTTCACGAAGTTGCATTGGGTATTGGCCAAGGCTTGGTGGGTAAAATTGCCCAAACAGCACGCCCCTTAAATTTAGAAAATGCTCAAGCGCACCCATCATTTACCTATTTGCCTGAAACAGGCGAGGAATCTTTAAGCTCATTTTTAGGTGTTCCTATTTTGCGCTCAGGGCGCGCTATTGGCGTGTTGGTTGTTCAAACGAATGAGCAACGCAAATATGGCGAAGTTGAAGTTGAAGTTTTAGAAACAGCCGCCATGGTGCTGGCTGAGCTGATTGCAGCTGGTGAATTAGAAGGCCTTGATAAAAAGGGCGCTGGGCTTGATCTTTCTAGAGAGATTAAACTCAATGGCACTTCTTATGCCGATGGGGTGGGTATAGGCAGCGTTGTGTTGCACGAACCGCGCGTAGAAGTGACAAATCTTTTTAATGAAGATGAAGCCTTTGAGATAAAAAGACTTGAAAAAGCAATTGGCAATTTGCGTCTTTCAATTGACGATATGCTTGAGCAAGATGATGTTGCGGTAGAGGGTGAGCACCGCGAAGTTCTAGAAGCCTATAAAATGTTTGCGCATGATAGGGGCTGGGTTAGGCGCATGGAAGATGCCATTTCTAATGGCTTGACCGCAGAAGCTGCGGTTGAAAAGGTACAAAGTGATAATCGCGCTCGTATGATGCGTATGTCAGATCCTTATTTGCGCGAGCGTTTGCATGATTTTGATGATCTGGCGTATCGCTTGTTGCGTGGGCTTGTTGGCAAAGTAGAAGATCCGCTCGCGAATGTTGAAGATTGCATTGTTGTTGCGCGCAATATGGGTGCTGGCGAATTGCTTGATTATCATGGCGCCAAATTGCGCGGCCTTATTTTAGAAGAGGGTTCGCCAACTTCTCACGTTGTAATTGTTGCACGTGCGCTTGGTATTCCCGTTGTGGGTCAAGCAAAAGATGTTGTGTCTTTGGTTGAAAATGGCAATGAAATAATTGCCGATGGGCAAGAAGGCTTGGTGTTTATTCGTCCAAGCGAAGTGATTAGTGGCGCTTATACCGAGACGGTTGAACTTCTTGAAATTCGCCAAGAACTTTATAGCAAGCTAAGAGATAAGACGCCTGTTTCTAAAGATAATCAAACAGTATCATTGATGATGAATGCTGGATTGTTGATGGATTTGCCAAACCTTGAATTGGCGGGCGCAGATGGCATTGGTTTGTTTAGAACTGAATTGCAGTTCATGGTCGCTTCGCGTTTTCCGCGCCCCGGCGAACAAGAAAAACTCTATCGTGATGTTATGAATGCGGCAGGTGGCAAGCCTGTTACTTTTAGAACCATCGATATTGGCGGCGATAAGGTTTTGCCTTACTTGCGTTCTGAGCAAGAGGAAAACCCAGCACTTGGGTGGCGCGCTGTGCGCCTTGCGATTGATCGACCAGGTTTGATTAGAAGTCAGTTGCGTGCCATGCTGCGTGCAAGTGAGGGGCGCGAATTGCGCTTAATGTTGCCAATGGTAACAGAGATGCGTGAAATTCATAAGGTGAGAGAATTGCTCAACCGTGAATTGAATTTGCTCGAAAAGTTTAAATATGGCGCGCCAACCAGCATAAAATTTGGCACCATGATTGAAGTGCCGTCACTCTTGTTCCAGCTTGATGAGTTGATGCAAAATGTTGATTTTGTGTCGGTGGGCTCAAACGATTTATTTCAATTTATGGCTGCAAGTGATCGAGGTAATGCAAGAATAGCAAAAAGGTTTGATCCTTTAAGTCGTTCTTTTTTACGTGTGTTGAGAAGCATTATTGTTGCTGGCGAAAAACATGACACACCTGTAACCTTGTGTGGCGAAATTGCTTCGCGCCCACTTGCTGCTATGGCCTTGTTTGGCCTTGGTTATCGCTCTATTTCTATGACCAGCGCTGCAATAGGGCCTGTAAAAGCCTCTTTGCTTGAAACCGATATTGGCCATTTGCAAAAGAAACTTTTGGAAGAAATAGACAAGCCTGCTACAGGTCAGACTATTCGAGAATTTTTAATTGATTATGCCGATGCGAATGCAATTCCATATTAGGAATTGTTATTTGGGGCAAACGCGCTTAACAAGCTATTTAAACGAAATAACAGAATCGCTTCAATATGTTAGATAACAACAAGCTCAACCAACTTATAGAACGCCACGGTGTGATTGAAGCACAAATGGCTGACAATCCTGATCCAGAAACATATGTTGCTTTGACGACAGAATATTCTGGTTTGAATGACGTTGTGCAAAAGATCAAAGAATTTCAGAGTGTTGAAGAAGATTTAGCTGGCCTAGAAGAATTGCTTGCAGATGGTGATACTGACGCTGAAATGAAAGAGCTGGCTGAAGTTGAAATGCCAGAACTTAAAGAAAAAATTGAAGCGTTTACGAATGAGATAAAGGTTCTGCTTTTACCAAAAGATGCGGCCGATGATAAAAGTGTTGTTTTAGAAATTAGAGCAGGTACTGGCGGCAATGAAGCTGCGCTTTTTGCGGGCGACTTATTTAGAATGTATGAGCGTCATGCTTCTAACGCTGGTTGGAAAGTTGAAATATTATCAGCCAGTGATGGTGATGCAGGTGGTTATAAAGAAATTATTGCCGCGATTAATGGCAAAGGCGTTTTTGCGCGTTTGAAATTTGAATCTGGTGTGCACCGTGTGCAACGTGTGCCAGACACTGAAACGCAAGGCCGCGTGCATACATCTGCGGCAACTGTTGCTGTTTTGCCTGAAGCTGAAGACATTGATATTGAAGTACGCAACGAAGATATTCGTATTGATACAATGCGCTCATCTGGTGCTGGTGGACAGCACGTTAATACAACCGATTCTGCTGTACGTATTACGCACATACCTTCTGGTATTGTTGTGACGAGTTCAGAAAAGTCGCAACACCAAAACCGTGCAAACGCCATGAAGTCTTTGCGTGCCAAGCTTTATGATATGGAGCGCCAAAAGGCTGATCAAGAACGCTCAGACAGTCGCAA
>JBGCEA010000016.1:0-3887 GCA_045105915.1 Nitratireductor sp. | reverse complement strand
GGTGGCTTAAGAGCCAAACCTGGCGAGGTATCGCTTGCCCATAATGGCGTTTTGTTTTTGGATGAGCTGCCAGAATTTACGCCCCAAGTTTTAGACAGTTTGCGCCAACCCCTAGAAAGCGGCGAAACAGCTATAGCGCGCGCAAATTATAGGGTTACTTTTCCCTCTCGTTTTCAACTCATCGGCGCCATGAACCCATGCAGATGTGGCATGGCAGGCGAACCAGGCCATACATGCAGGCGCGGTGAACGCTGCATGAGCGATTATCAGCAACGTATCTCAGGCCCCTTCATGGACAGAATTGATATTAGGGTAGAGGTGCCAGCCATTACGGCTAGCGATATGCTAAATATGAAACCCGCTGAAGACAGCGCAAGCGTTGCAAAACGTGTGTTAAAAGCCCGAACAATACAAGCAAGCAGGCTTGAGCAAATAACTTCAAACCCTTCGATCAATAGCACGTTAAAAATTGGCAATGGCTTTAACAATGCAAGTGCATCTGCCTCGCTGATTGAGCATATTGCGATTATGGATGAAGGTGCGAGTGATTTGATTAAAGATGCCGCAGAAAAAATGAAGTTTTCTGCCAGAGCCTATCACCGCATATTAAAAGTCGCTCGCACCATTGCAGATCTAGAAGACCAAGACAAAATTGGCCGCACGCATTTAGCAGAGGCGATTGGCTATAGAGCAATAAATTCTCGCCTAAATGCAGCCGCTTAAAATAGGCTTTCCATGCTAAAATGCTTATAAAGCTAAGGCTCTATTTACCATTTTGAGCAAGCAAATGTTCATCGCTTTTTGCTATGTTTTTCCTAACAAAAACCATACAAAGAACGGCAAGAGCACAAAAGTGAGTGAGCGATACAATCAAATGCTAGGCAGTATAAAAAAACATGCCTTTGAGTTGCTAATCTTAGTAACTGTGCTTTTGGCTGTTCTTGCATCATATTTCTTTGCCAATACCAATTTAGCAAGTCTGATTATTACAAGCATCAGCGTGTTGGCGATCATCTTGCTATTTAGCTTTAGAGATAACTCAAAATACAAAAAAGCCAAGCAAACTCAAATAGAGGCTTTGCAAAAGGCAGAAGAAACCAACCGAGCAAAAACGCGCTTTTTAGGCATGGTCAGTCACGAAATGCGTACACCCTTAAACGGCATTTTAGGCATGTCCACATTGCTAGCTGGCACAAAGCCAACAGGTGAACAATCATCTTACATCGATTCAATTTCTACATCGGGTTCTGCATTGCTGCACCTTATCGAAGACATGCTCGATTTAACAATGATTGAGGCAGGTAAATTTAAATTACAAAACCAAGAGGTCGATATAAATGCGCTGCTAAGTGAAGCCATCGAGCTTTTATCATCACGCGCTTATGGCAAAGGTATTGGGCTTGGTTTTTACATCGACAAATCAGTACCAAAATTCATCAACGCAGACCAAGCGCGCTTAAAACAAATTATAATCAACTTGGTTGGCAATGCCATCAAGTTCACGCAAGAGGGCGGCTTAGCCTTGCATTGTTTTGCTGAGCCGCTTGCAAAGAATTCAAATCAAGTGAACATTTGTTTTCAGGTTTTAGACACAGGGCCAGGGCTTAGTGAAGAAAACCAAAAACGCATATTCAATGAGTTCGAACGTGTAGATGATGATGTTACCAGAAGCGTAGATGGCGCTGGTTTAGGCCTTGCAATCTCTAAGGCGCTTGCAGATCAAATGAATGGTCAACTTGAGATAAGTAAGAGCGATCCAACTGGTTCTGTTTTTTCATTTCGTCTGCCAGCAAGCTTAAAGCAAGAAATTGCAACAAACACCACAAGTACAATGCCGCTTAAGGGCAAAACAGTTTTGCTTGCCATGAACAACCTTATGGAAGCCGAATGTATTAAAGCGCAGATATCGCTCAATGGTGGCAAAGTTGTGCACGTGCAAGACTTCAAATCTTTAGAAGAAAAGCTAACCACCCAAAATGGTGAGAGTTCTGTTTTTAATTTCATCATGCTCGATCCAGCAGCCTTCGCGAAGGCAGGCCGAGTACAAAAAATAGAAAAATTAATTGCAATAAGCCAGCAATTAAATGCGAATAATAAATCGACTTCTGTTCGTCTGGTGCTCCTATCAGAGCCATCAAAACGAAACGAGCTGTTGAACTTTTTAGACAAAGGCGCAGACGCTTATTTAATTAGGCCTATCAGGCAAAAGAGCTTGCTAGATGTTTTGTCAGACAATATGCCAGCGCAAAAAAGGCCAAAAGAAAAGTCTGAAGAGCAAAAACAAAGTGCACCTGCAAGTATAGAAAAACTAAGTGGTGCACATATTTTGCTGGTTGAAGACAACCACATAAACAAAATGCTTGTAAATGCTGCTTTAAAAAAAGCAGGCGCTAAAGTAACGCACGCTGAAAATGGACAGTTAGCAGTAGATGCTTTTAAGCAGGCCAAGTTTGATTTGGTGCTGATGGACATGCATATGCCAGTGATGGATGGATGCGAGGCAACAAAGCAAATTAAAGAATATGAAAATGCGCTTGATATAAAATCAAATGTGAAAATTTTAGCGCTAAGCGCAGATGATCAAGCAGACAGCAAAGCAAAAGCCTTTGAAGCTGGCATGGAAGGCTTTATGTCTAAGCCGATTAATCCAAACGAGTTGATTTCTACAATTGAAGCAAAACTTGGCTAAGCTTTAAAACGCGCATTGATGCAAAAGCTTATCTGCATTAAATGTGTCACATTAAAAGCGTAAATACTGTGCTGAACAATAAGCACCAATTGCTGGAATTTTTATAAATGGAAATTGAATCAGTAAATCTGAATAGCCATGGGGTGCCAAAAGTATTTGCCACTGAAAAAAGTTCGCCCAAGCCCTTTGGCGCTATAGGTAATTTAGAAGTTAGACTAGCGCAAGACGAAACAGAAATTTCGCAGGTGCTTGCCATGCGCGAGCAGGTTTTTCAATTACCCAAAAATATAAATGTAGATCGATACGATGCAGTTTGCGATCATTTGCTGGTTTTAGACAAAAACAAGCCATATGACCCAGACACTGGCAAAGTGGTGGGTACATATCGCTTAATCAATCAAGAGCATGCCAATAAAGTGGGAGGCTTTTATTCTTCTCAAGAATTTGAAATTCAGCCATTGCTCGAAAATAATAAACGCCTAAAATTTTTAGAGTTTGGGCGTTCATGCGTTCTGCCAGAATATAGGGGCAAAAGAACGCTAGAACTTCTATGGGCTGGCAGTTGGGCATATATAAAACAGCACCAAATTGATGTGCTGTTTGGCTGCGCCTCCTTCAATGGTTGCGAACCTGCAACTCACCAAGAAGCGCTCAGCTTTTTGCATCACTTTGCAGACCCCGCAAAAGAGTTTGATGCAAATGTCGTTTCAAAATTTAAAGGCCAATATGAAAGGCTCAACAAGCAAGATATCGATGCCAAAAGAGCAATTAAAAATTTGCCACCGCTCATAAAAGGTTATTTGAGAGTAGGCGCAAAATTTGGCACGCAAATAGCAATAGATGAGGCTTTTGGCACAATAGATTTGCTCACAATTTTGCCAGTCAAAAACATAGATCCAAAATATATTGCTTATTATGGCGCAAATGCCCAAAAGCATGCTTGTTAGGGCCAAATAATATTGCTTGTGGATGCAAGTACTATTTTGTAGCTGCTTTAGCCTTAAAACTTGCAATAGCTGGTGCATTCAGGAATCAGTAGTCGTTAGAAGTGAGAACGTTTTAAGGACTTGTGCTGAATGTCTACGCCTGAACAACAATTGGCTAGCACCGAAAAATCTCTACCCAGCAAAGATGCATCTATTGGCAAAGTAACGCCAATGATGGAGCAATTTATTGAAATTAAGGCAGCCAACCCTGG
>JBGCEA010000015.1:0-4968 GCA_045105915.1 Nitratireductor sp. | reverse complement strand
GCTGATATTCGCTTTTCAGATGTTGAAATTTCTGGTGCGCAAAGCAAATTTAACGTGCACATTCGAGATCGTAAAACGGGGGAAGCTTCTAGCATTGAAGGCTTGATGCTTCCAATGGCTGGTGTTCACAATGTTTCAAATGCAACTGCCGCTATTGCTGTTGCGCATGAACTTGGTGTTGATGCGGCTGGTATTCGAAAAGGCATTGCAGCATTTTCTGGTGTTAAGCGCCGCTTCACGCATACTGGCAATTTTAATGGCATTGATGTGTTTGATGATTATGCACACCACCCAGTTGAAATTACGGCTTGTTTGAAAGCTGCTAAAGCTGCCACAAAAGGCAAAGTGATTGCTATTAAACAGCCGCACAGATTTACGCGTCTTGAAAGCTTGTTTGATGATTTTTGTGCCTGCTTTAATGATGCGGATACTGTTTTGGTGGCGCCTGTCTATCGTGCAGGAGAAACGCCAATTGAGGGTGCAGATGAAGTTGCATTGGCTGCAGGGCTTCGCGCCGCTGGCCACCGCGATGCGCGTACCATTAAAGATCCAAGTGAAATTTCACCAATTGTAAATGCAATTGCTGAGCCTGGTGATTTTGTTATCTTTTTGGGTGCTGGCGATATTACAAAATGGGCATATGCCTTGCCACAAGAACTTAAGGACTTAAACGCTTAAAGGCCTAGAAACCTTTAGCATAAGTGTTGGAATATTATATGAGCGGTGATGCATTGTTAAATGAGCTAAACGGCCTAATGCCAGAGCTAAAGGGGCGTATGCAGGCAAATGCGCCTATGGCATCGCTCACATGGTTTCGTGTTGGTGGGCCAGCAGATGTGCTGTTTCAACCAGCAGATGAAGATGATCTAGCTTATTTTTTAAAGCAATTACCATTTCATATTCCAGTTACTGTTGTGGGTGTTGGCTCTAATTTGCTTGTTCGAGATGGTGGCATAGAAGGTGTGGTCATTCGTTTATCTGCTAAGGGCTTTGGTTTTGTTGAGCAAGTTAGCGACACACGCTTAAAAGCTGGCGCAGCAGTGTTAGATAAAAAACTAGCGGCTTTTGCCTTAGAGGCTGGGCTTGGGGGCTTTGCTTTTTATCATGGCATACCTGGTGGGCTTGGCGGCGCGCTGCGCATGAATGCGGGCGCTAATGGCACTGAAACAACCAATAGACTTGTTGAGGTTGTTGCAATTGATCGCCAAGGCGAGCGTCATATCTTAAGCCATGCAGATATGGGATATTCTTACAGGCACTCAAATGCGCCCAAAGATATGATTTTCACCTCGGCTATATTTGAGGGTGAACCACGCGATAAAGCGCTTATTCAAGCAGAAATGGATGAGGTGCAACATCACCGCGAAACAGTGCAACCTGTTAAGGAGAAGACTGGCGGCTCTACCTTTAAAAATCCAGAAGGGTATTCTGCATGGAAATGTGTAGATGAGGCTGGCCTTCGTGGGTTTAAGGTAGGCGATGCGCAAATGAGTGAGATGCATTGTAATTTTATGATAAATTGCGGTGAGGCAAGTGCGCACGATATTGAGACGCTTGGTGAGAGTGTGCGTGAGAACGTTTATAAGCACTCTGGCAGGGTGCTTGAGTGGGAAATTAAACGCCTTGGTCGTTTTGAAAGTGGTCGTGAGATTGTGCCCTTTAAAATTTAGCGCTTAGCCCAAAATGCTAAATTTTGATTTTTAAGCCTTAATTTTGCCTATAGATTTTGATTCAATAAAATTGGCTTAGTTATTGAAAATGAATCGCTTTTTCAAAAACTTATAAAATCGCCTTGCGCGCGAATCTGCTCTCTGATTCTCTAGTGTTAGTTAAATAAAATGAGTCGGTTTGGGTCGGCATTTATTTAAGCTTTCGAGTGCTTTCAGCAATGTCTGATGTTGGGCGGTTAAGGTCTCGAATTAATGATGGGGAGTTTGCGGGTGTCCTTGAAAAAGTCTGATAAGCATGTTGCTGTGTTGCTTGGTGGTTGGGCCTCTGAACGTGAGGTTTCGCTTTCTAGTGGTAAGGCTTGTGCTGATGCGCTTGAGCGCGCGGGCTATAAAGTTACCCGTGTTGATGTTGATCGCAACATTGTTGAAGTCCTAAAAGATTTAAAGCCCGATGTGGCGTTTAACGCTTTGCATGGTCCGTTTGGTGAAGATGGCTGTGTGCAGGGCGTTTTAGAATTGCTTCAAATTCCTTATACGCATTCTGGCGTTGCGGCCTCTGCGCTTGCTATGGACAAAGAGCGCGCCAAGACAGTTGTTAAGCGCTATGGCGTTCCTGTTGCTGAGGCAAAGGTGATGAGCCGTTTTGAGGCGGCTGAAAAACACGTGATGATTCCCCCCTATGTGATTAAGCCAGTGAATGAAGGTTCGAGCTTTGGTGTGTTGATTGTAGATGACAGTCAATCTACGCCGCCACCTGCTTTAACCTCTTCAGATTGGCCTTATGGCGAGCGAATCATGGTGGAAAGATACATTGGCGGACGCGAATTAACCTGCGCAGTTATGGGTGATGTGGCGCTTGGTGTGACGGAAATCATTCCAAATGAAGGAATGTGGTACGATTTTAATGCAAAATACGCTTCTGGTGGCTCAAAACATGAGCTTCCTGCAAAAATTAAACCAAATATTTACCAAAAAATACAATCATTGTCGCTAAAGGCACACAAGGAAATTGGGTGTCGGGGTGTTACGCGTTCAGACTTTCGACTTGATGACGGGCCAATGGGTTCTGGAGAGTTGATTTGGCTGGAAGTAAATACCCAACCTGGAATGACTCCAACCTCACTTGTGCCAGAAATGGCAGTGGAGGCGGGTCATAGTTTTGAAGATTTTCTTGCCTGGATGGTGGAGGATGCTAGTTGCAACCGATAGGTCGTAAGACAAATAAGGAACAAAGATTATCTGCGCATGCAGATGGGCTAGATGCGCGTAATGGCGTTTCTGGTGATTCTTTTGTTTTGCCAAAGTTTATGCGTCCTGTAACGCGCCATTTTTTGCGTTTGCTAAAAGGTGGTTTCAAAGTTAGCCAGCGCAGTGTTGCTGTGTTTGGTATTTGCTTTGGTTTGGCTGTTGGTGTTGCAAGTTTTGTATATAGCGGTCAGCAGGGTTTCATCTCTGCGCAAATGAACGCGTTTAATATTTTAAATCTCAAGCATTACGATATTTCGGGCAATTCAGAATTAAGCGATGTTGAGGCGGTTAAAATCTTGTCTCCCAAAAATGGTGAAACATTGTTTGGTTATGATGTTGCAAAGGCTAGAGAAGCGCTGCGCGCAAACCCTTGGGTGCAAGACGCTAGCGTTGCTAAAGTGTATCCAAATAAAATTGCTGTAAACATTCAAGAACGTGTTGCTTTTGCCGTTTGGCAAGAAGGCGATGAACTTTATTTGATTGATCGCGATGGTTTGAAGCTTGGTAAGTTTGATGGCAGACGTGATGAATTGCCTGTTGTTGTTGGTAAGGGCGCGCAAACTTCTGCGCATACGCTTATTCAACATTTGCAGTTTCATCCGCAAATTGCCTCTAAGGTAAAAGCATATGTACGTGTTGGCGAACGCCGCTGGGACATGGTGTTTGAAAACGGCATTCGTGTATTGCTGCCACAAAATGGCATGGGCGTAGAAATTAGCCGTTTGGCAATGTTGGATCAGGAAAAAGCTATTTTTGAACGCGATTTGGAAATTATTGATTTGAGATTGCCTGATCGTATGGTCTTGAAGGTTAGTCCTTTTGTGTCTTCTCAGCGTGCTGATGTTGTGGAAGCTATGAAGAAGTCTTTGAAAGAAACTAAAGAAGGAAGATCTTTATGAGCTTTCTTCATCAAGACGGTTTTTTACCGCACATGAAGCCGCTTTCTACAAAGCGCTCTACTATTATTTCTATCTTAGATGTTGGTACGTCTAAGGTTGTTTGCTTAATTGCAAGGCTAACGCCGCGCGAAGAAAGTAATATTTTGCCAGGGCGCACGCACAAGGTTGAATTGCTTGGCATTGGGCATCAGCGCTCACGCGGCATTAAATCTGGCGTTGTTATTGATTTGCAAGGCGCAGAGCAATCTATTCGTATGGCAGTAGATACTGCAGAGCGTATGGCTGGCGTAACTGTTGCTTCTCTTATCGTAAATGTTTCTTCTGGCCGTTTGGTTAGTGAAGCGTTTTCTGCGGATATTGATATTAATGGGCACGAAATTTCTGATCGAGATATTTCGCACGTTTTAGAAGCTGGCGCACAGCATGCACTAGCGCCTAAGCGTTCTGTGGTGCATTCATTGCCTATTGGATATTCGTTAGATGGCGAACAGGGTATTTTAAATCCACGTGGTATGGTAGGTTCGAAACTTGGCGTTGATATGCATGTTTTGACAGCTGAAAATGCGCCATTGGCGAATTTAGAACTTTGTATCAACCGCGCTCACTTGTCGATTGAAGCTATGGTTGCAACGCCTTATGCGTCTGGTTTGGCGGCGTTGGTGGACGATGAATCTGAGCTTGGTTCTGCCTGTATTGATATGGGTGGCGGCACAACAACATTATCTGTGTTCATGAATGGCCGCTTTATTTATAGCGATGCAATTGCTGTTGGTGGCAATCATGTAACTATGGATTTGGCTCGTGGTTTGTCTATGCGCATTGATGATGCAGAGCGTTTGAAGGTTCTGCATGGCTCAGTGATTGCTGGCAATAATGATGGCGAAGACATGCTGAGCATTCCAACCATTAATGAAAGAGAAGGCGATGTTACATCGCAAATTTCTCGCTCGCATTTAACACGCATTATACGTCCACGCATTGAAGAGACTTTAGAGCTAATCAGAGATCGCTTGGTGCGCTCTGGCTTTGGTGATGCAGTTGGAAAACGTATTGTTTTAACAGGTGGTGCTAGCCAACTTACGGGTTTGAGCGAGCTATCACGTAGAATTATGTCGAAAAATGTTCGTATTGGAAGACCAATGGGCGTTGCA
>JBGCEA010000014.1:0-5142 GCA_045105915.1 Nitratireductor sp. | reverse complement strand
CACCTCAAATTTATGGCCATTTTCTTTTCGAATATCCCAAGCAAATTTATCTGCCTCAAAGTCTGCTTTTTTGGCATAGCCAAAATGATAATCAACTTCTGAAATATATTTTTCAGCGCCTGTGCCTTTGGCCAATTGGCGATGTTGTTCAACTGTATCAAACAACAATCCACTCATCGCTTTTGCATAAAGTTTCACATGGTCTAAATTTGCGTGGCTCAAATATTTTGTCAAAAACGGAATTAATTTTGGCGCATAGCTATAGCGCATAAATAAAGGCGCATTTTTATCCAGCAGCATTTTAGGTGCTTTGCCCAAAAGGCCAGGGGTAGTTACAGGAATAATAGAACCAGCAGCTAAGACGCCAGCGTTGCCATAAGATGTGCCAGCTGCAGGGCCTTCTTTATCTATGAGTACTACTTCATAGCCAGCGCGTTGCAACCATATGGCGCTAGAAACACCATTAATGCCAGCACCTGCAATTATTACTTTAGACATTTTGAAAAACCAATTGAACTTCTAAGATAGGCTACACCTCAACAAAATGATTGCAAGCAAAATTACGCACTTACGTAATGAGCGCACAAGAGCGTTTGATAGACTGGTTTGCCTTTATAAGTCTGGCTTGCCCTTATGTGTATGTGGCATAAGTGAACCAGATAAATATCAAGGTTGAAACAGCAAAGTAAATTTCGCACAATAAAAATGAACAGCCACCTTTTCGATTAACGAGCAAAGCTATGACCATATATTTTTATTCTCAAACTGAAGAATATGCCGAGTTTTCAAATTTCGCGCCTTATGGCGTTGAGCTTGATGATGAATGGTGGCCAACTGTTGAACATTATTTTCAAGCGCAAAAATTTTTAGATGAAACTTACCGCCTAAAAATAAGACGTGCTTTTAAGCCAAAAGACGCAAGCAATTTGGGCAGATCAAGAGAGTTTCCCATTCGTGAAGATTGGGAAGCTGTAAAAGACGAAGTTATGCTGAGCGCAATTCGCAAAAAATTTGCAACGCATCCTATTCCCAAAAAATTATTGCTATCAACTGGGAAACAAAAAATTGTAGAAAATGCACCCATGGATGCTTATTGGGGGTGCAGGCCAGATGGGCAAGGCTTAAACAAGCTTGGAAAAATCTTAGTGCAGGTCAGAGAAGAATTGGCACTGCAGGCTTAAAACCAGACTAGCTCATGTGCTGATTTGGATTGTCAAAAACAAAAAGGCCACCATAATAAATGGCGGCCTCATTTGAAAAATCGTGCTTAGTTTATTTGCAAGCAGTCGCAGACAATGTGCAAGTAATTTTACCTGGGTGGTTGCTGTCTTTGCCACATGTAGCGTGCTTGTTCTTAGCATTTTTGTAGAAGCTATATTTGATGCCAAATTCTGCAGCCGCTAGCTTTTCCCAAGCATCACGAACACCAGCTCTCGCACCTACTTCATTTGGGTGATACCATTTAGCTCGTACTTTACCAGAGGTGCACATTTGAACATTAGCAACTGGTTTGCCATTCGCTTTACATGTCCAAAGTTTTTTGCCGTTACCTTGGTGGAATTTGCTTGAGCAATTGTAGCCAGTTTTCTTAGCTTTTTCCCATTTGCTAAATTCAAAGCCGTGCATAATAACAGCTTTCTTTTCCCAGCGGCCAACCGCAGAGCTTTTAGCTGTCTGTTTGTTATAATAAGTTTTACCAGCAACGCTTAGCATTGGTTTTACTTTGGTTGCTGCTTGCGCTTGGTCTGCGCCGCTTAATGGTGCAAAACCAGTTAGTGCAGCTGTAAGTGTTAGTGCTGATAGGGCGATAGTGAATTTTTTCATTGTAGTCTCTCCATAAATGTTTGGGAATAATTTCCCTTTACTGATCGGGAATGATTTCCCTGTATTCAACTGCCCCAAAATCAAACTAAAACATTTCACCTGTTTCTATGCTGAATGACACATTCATGTTCCGTTCATTTTTATTAGCTTACTCAAGTATAGTCTTTATATTAAGCGTTTAAAGCGCAGTAATTATGACAATTTATATTTAGAAAACTTAAATGTGTATTTCGGCACGCAACACAAAATGAATGAATGCTAACTATATTAACAATAGCGAATTCATGTTTTTTGAAAGTGCAAAAAGACACGCTTCATTTTTTAACAAGACAGTTAGGCAGGAGACAGACATGCAACTTGAATTCACACATAAGGCCGAAGATGTATTGCTTTTTAGTAAGCAAATCAAAAAAACGAAAATTCAAAAATGGCGTCTCGCCATTATTTTCATGGTCTGTCTTGCATTCATTACGTTGATTAATGGCGCAAAAGAATATTGGAATTATTTTGGCCAATACCAGCACGTGGTACAAATTGGTTTGTTGTTTCTTGGCCTATTCGTTTTATTATATATTGCTAGACGCAGAGCAAAAAGTATTTTCAAAAAAGACTTCGAAACTACAAAGCTCGCTAAGCGCATTACCATCAGTTTTGATAAGGCTGGTATTACAAGCGCGCAAATTCACCATAAAACCATTTGGCGATGGGCAGCATTTCATAAATATAGCGTAGAAAATAATAATATATTTTTGTGGTACGAAAAAAACCAAGCGCTCATGTTGCCATCACGCGTTATTGAAAGCGATGAAGAAAGAGCCAAGCTGATGCAAAAAATTGAAGCAAATATTAGCAACTCAACTGCCGATGAAAGCACTAAGTAGCTTTAAGTGAATGCATCTATTAGTTCTGGGCTGCCAATTTTTGGGTTAGCTCAGAACCAGCCTCGGCTAAATCATCAATCACACTAAAATGATGACGATTTGCAAAATGAACATTTGTTATGTTCATGCCCAGTTTCTTCCAAGCCTCTGCCAAAAAATCGTTTTGGCGCACAAATTCTGGCAATTCATCTTCGCCAACCCAGCACGTTACATCGCATTTCTTAGCCAAAAGCGGGTGGGGCGCTTTCAAGCAGGGGCTTTCATTTTCAGCCTCTTGCGCATCCAGTCCAAACACTTCATTCATCTGAAGTTTTAGCAGCGGGCGCAAATCATGCACACCGCTTATCGACATAAGCTGTTCAATGCGCTGGAGTGTTTTATCAGATAGCAAACTATCTTCGCAGCAAAGTCTAGAAACCAGATGTCCACCAGCCGAATGTCCGCTAAGCCTTATTGGGCCTTTTACCAATTTGGCCGCGCATTCTACTGCTGCATTTATTTGTTTGGTAATGTGCGAGATACGCACTTCTGGCACCAAACTATAACTCACAATTGCAACGCTCCACCCATGTGCCAAAGGCCCTTTGGCCATGTGAGACCAAGCGTTTTTATCAAAGGTTTTCCAATACCCACCATGCACAAATACAATAAGACCTTTAGAGCCCTCGCGCTCAAAATTGGTTGGGTGAAATATATCAAGTCTTTCGCGCTCTAACGCACCATAAGAAATACCGAGTTCTATATTGCCAGCGCCCTCAGGGTGGGCACGAAAGCGAGCCGCTTCTTCGCCCCACTTCATAACATATTCAGGCGAATCTTTTACCGCGCCCCGATTGTCATAAGCTGCATCCCAATCGATCATCATCATATCCCAATATTCGTTTATGCTTTAGTATTAGAGTGGTTCTAGAACAGGCTTTTTTGCTATGCGCCAGAACACCTTAAGCCAAATGCAGGTTTGACTATTGCTAAATAATAATTAATGTTCAAGTCTGAACGCGTCTAAATTTGTTCAGTAGTTTTCGAGTAGGTTTGCAGACGTATTATTGATTATTTCTGTGGAGGAAAATTATGAAAAAAATTAGCGCGCTATTGGCTGGCATGTCAGCCCTTGCACTTGTGGCAACATCGGTTGGAACAGCACAAGCGGATCCTGTAAAAGTAGGTATGATCACAACGCTTTCTGGTGGTGGTGCTGGCCTTGGTGTAGATGTGCGCGATGGCTTCATGCTTGCTGTAAAAAAATCTGGCAATACAGACATTGAAGTTGTGATTGAAGACGATCAGCGCAAGCCAGACATTGCAGTTCAACTTGCAGACAAAATGATCCAAAGTGAAAAAGTAGATATTCTAACAGGCATTATTTGGTCTAACCTTGCTATGGCAGTTGTGCCAGCCACAACCGCGCAAGGCAAATTCTACCTTTCACCAAATGCAGGTCCTTCAGCACTTGCTGGCAAACGTTGCCACAAAAACTATTTCAATGTTGCATGGCAAAATGACAACTTGCACGAAGCCGCTGGTGCATATGCAAATGAAACTGGTTTTAAAAAGTCTTTCATCGTTGCGCCAAACTATCCAGCAGGCAAAGACGCACTAACAGGCTATAAGCGTTTCTTTAAAGGCGATGTTTCTAAAGAAGTTTATACCAAGCTTGGTCAAACAGACTACGCGGCAGAAATTGCACAAATTAGAGCTTCTGGCGCAGACAGTGTTTACTTCTTCTTACCAGGTGGCATGGGCATTTCGTTCATGAAACAATATGCAAGTTCTGGTGTAGACATTCCACTGGCTGGTCCTGCATTCTCATTTGACCAAGGCATATTGCAAGCTGTTGGCGCAGCAGCGCTTGGTGTTAAAAACACATCGCAATGGAATAAAGACATCGACAATGCCGCAAACAAAGCATTTGTTGAAAGCTTTAAAGCAGAATATGACCGTTTGCCATCACTCTATGCAAGCCAAGGTTATGACACAGCAAACCTTATCATTTCTGCAATGGGCAAAGCTAAGGTTTCAGACCAAGATGCATTTAGAAAAGCACTAGAAGCTGCTGACTTTAATTCTGTTAGAGGTGCATTTAAGTTTGGTTCTAACCACCACCCAATTCAAGACATTTATGTGCGTGAAGTGATTAAAGAAGGTGACGTATTTACCAACAAAATCATCGCAAAAGGCTTGAGCAATCATGCAGATGCATATGCTGCAGATTGCGCACTATAATTGCGCAATAACAAACTTGATAAAATTAAAAGGGATCGATTTCGATCCCTTTTTCCTAAGCACTAATCAGCACTCACTTTAAGCAGTTACTCAATGATCGATACGCTTTTAATAGAGCAAATTCTCAACGGTTTGCAGTATGGTGTCATGCTGTTCCTCATGGCCTCTGGTCTAACCCTCGTCTTTGGGGTGATGGGGTTGATAAACCTTGCGC
>JBGCEA010000013.1:0-2844 GCA_045105915.1 Nitratireductor sp. | reverse complement strand
ATGCGTATTATTTTTCTGAAATAACAACCATAAAACAATTATAAATTGTAAATAGGCAGCTCCTTTGTCAAAGAAGAAAAACCAACACTACAAGCCAATTCCAAACGATGCTGAGAATGCATCTGTTATTGTAAAGCGCGTGCTTAGTGAAAACTTTCACCACTATAAATTTACTTATCTAGCTGCAATTGGATGTATGTTTATGATTGCTGGCGCTACTGCCGCCATGGCCTACATAATTAAAGATGTTGTGAATGACGTTTTTGAAGCCAAGCAATTATCTTCTGCATACTTGCTTGCAGGCGCTATTTTGGTGATCTTTTTCACCAGAGGTATGGCAGCTTTTGGGCAACATGTTTTACTCAATAGAGTTGGTAATAATATTGTTGCACGTTATCAAAAGCGTGTTTTTGATCATATGCTCAAATTAGGTGTTGGTTTTTATGCAGATACAAGATCTGCTTATTTGGTAGGGCAAATCAACCAAAACTTAAGTGGTGTTCGCAAATTACTAAACCAGCTCATTACTGTGTTTGCGCGTGACCTTTTAACATTTATCGGCCTTTTAAGCGTTATGATCTATATGGATCCGTTAATGGCATTTGGCTCACTATTTGTAATGCCAATAGCTGGCTTTGTTTTATCTCGCTATGTAAAGCGCATTAAAAAACTATCTAGAGAAGAGATTGATGTGAACTCACGTGTGATGTCTTCTATGGTAGAAACAGCACAAGGCATACCCGTTGTAAAAGCGTTTACGATGGAAAGCCAAATGGCAGATAAGCTTGGCGGCTTAGTGAATAATGCAGAATCTAGAGCCAATAGTATTGCACTTGTAAATGCCAGCACCAAACCCCTAACTGAAACATTGGCTGGCCTTGCAATTGCTGGCTCTATTGCTTTTGGTGGCTGGCGCGTGATTGCGCTAGATGGCGACAATGGTGCCTTGCTTGCATTTTTAACTGCAGCAATGTTGGCATATGATCCTGCAAGAAGACTTGCATCATTTAGAGTTGAATTTGAAAAATCATTGGTGAATGCAAGAATGGTTTATGAGTTGCTAGACACTCCACCGCGCCAAACTGATCGTGCAAATGCCAAAGACTTCAAACCTACTAATGGCGAAATTGAATTTAAAGATGTTTGCTTTGCTTATGAAAATGGCGAGCAGGTTTTAAACAAAGTTTCAATCAAGGCAGCAAAGGGCAAAACCACTGCATTGGTTGGTCCATCTGGTGGGGGCAAAACAACGCTCATCAATTTAGTTTTACGCTTTTATGATCTAACCTCTGGTTCAATTAAAGTTGATGGCCAAGATATACAAAATCTAAAGGCTGCAAGTTTGCGCGCCAATATGGCACTTGTTTCTCAGCACCCTGTTTTGTTTGAAGGAACGATTGCCGAAAACTTGCGTTACGCAAGACCCAATGCAACGGACGCAGAAATAGTTGAGGCCGCAAAATTGGCTCAGGCACATGATTTCATTTTAGAAACACCGCAAGGCTACGAAACGCCAATTGGTGAAATGGGCTCTAACCTTTCTGGTGGTCAGCGCCAGCGTATTTCTATTGCGCGTGCATTGCTTAGAGATGCAAAAATTTTACTACTAGACGAGGCCACATCTGCGCTCGACAATAAGTCTGAAAAGCTCGTTCAAAATGCGCTTGATCAATTGATGAAGGGCCGAACAACAATTGTTGTGGCTCACCGTTTATCTACTATTCAAAATGCTGATAAGATTGTTGTTATCGATAGCGGACGTGTTGTTGAGCAAGGCACACATAAAAGCTTGATGAGCGCAAAAAATGGCAAAACTGGTATGTACTCTAAACTACAAAAGATTAGTTCAAGCGCGCCCAAAAAGACAAATGCTGCTAAAAAAAGAACTACAAAGAAGCCAACGACTAAAACTGCAAAATAGGAACTAAAAAGATGAGTGATATGAAACTTGTTGTTATGGGTGCGTCTGGGCGCATGGGACAGGCATTGGTTCGTGCTATTACGCAGGCAAGTGGCGCAAAGGTATTTGCCGCATTGGAGCGAGCAGATTCTGCCAATATTGGAATGGACGCTGGTGAAGTTGCAGGCATAGGCACACTTGGCGTAAAAATTACCAGTGACCCATTAGAGGTGATTGCTAAAGCAGATGGTGTTATTGACTTTACTGCACCGGCAGTGAGCGTTGAAATTTCTGGCTATGCAGCGCAAGCTAGAATTGTGCATGTTATTGGCACTACAGGCTGCGAGCAAACCCATGACGATGCAATAAAGGCCGCCAGTAGACATGCAACTATTGTGAAATCTGGCAATATGAGCCTTGGCGTCAATTTGTTATCTGTATTGGTTGAGCAAGCAACAAAAGCACTAAGCGCCACAGACTTTGACGTTGAGGTGCTTGAAATGCATCATAAACACAAAGTTGACGCGCCTTCTGGCACTGCGCTACTGCTTGGGCAAGCGGCAGCAGATGGCAGAGATGTTGATTTAGAAAAAAGCTCTGTGCGTGTGCGCGATGGCATAACAGGTGCACGCGAAGAAGGCACAATTGGTTTTGCTACTTTGCGTGGTGGCTCTGTTGTTGGCGAGCATAGTGTTTTGCTGGCTGGCGAGGGTGAGCGTATTGAACTTACGCACATCGCCCACGATAGAACAATTTTTGCTAAAGGGGCTGTAAAAGCAGCGCTTTGGGCTTTTGGTAAAGAGCCTGGTTTATATAATATGCGAGATGTTTTGGGCTTATCTTAGTTCAAATCGCAGTTTTAAAAGAAGAGAGAAAAATATGAGTGGTACCTTAGTTCTTGTACGTCACGGACAAAGTGAATGGAATTTGAAAAACCTTTTCAC
>JBGCEA010000012.1:0-6257 GCA_045105915.1 Nitratireductor sp. | reverse complement strand
ACGCGCTTTACAATAACAGATGCATTCTCAGCATCGTTTGGAATTGGCTTGTAGTGTTGGTTTTTCTTCTTTGACAAAGGAGCTGCCTATTTACAATTTATAATTGTTTTATGGTTGTTATTTCAGAAAAATAATACGCATTATTTGCCTGAATAAATTTCAAAGAAACCCATAAAGCAATAATACGTATCAATCGACCTTTTATTTTACAATTTTGTTCTAATAGTGAGGTGGCTTTGTTATCTCTGGTGCAGGGCCTGCTGTTTCTTCGAGCGCTAAAAAACGCTCTACTAAGGTAGATACCTTCTTCTCTAGAGCGTCTATTGTTGTCCATTGTTTAGAAACCATATGCGAAAGTTCATCAATTGTTTTTGCTTGATGCATGTTCAATTCTTCTAAATCGACAAGTCTATTCTCGAGTTCATTGTTTGACTTTGAAGACATTTGGGTTCCTAAATTTAGTTTGATAATGCGAAAATTCGCATCGTTTTTTTCAATTCGTCTACTATCACAGCCTTATAAGGCATAAAAGCTAGAATATATATCAGTAAGTAAGTGTTCAAAAAGTTGAAATCAACTTATCAGCTTGACTATTGCAAGCACGCAGATACAAAATTGATGACTAAATTTTAATAACGAAATACACCCTAATGAGTTAGCTAAAACATGACAAAATTCGAACCACGCGTCAGCATTATCACACTTGGTGTAAAAGACATGCCAAAGGCTAGAGCTTTTTACGAAGCACTTGGTTGGCAAGCTGCAAATGCATCAAATGAAAGCGTCACCTTTTTTAAAGGTCGTGGCATTGTTTTAGGCCTATATGGGCACGATGCCTTGGCTGAAGATGCGAGCATTGAAAGCCAGCCTCAGCCAAGTTTTAGAGGAACATCACTTGCATATAATTGCAAAGATGAGGCGGAAGTAGATGAGGCATTTGCACATGCTGTGGCAAGTGGTGCTAAAGCGGTAAAACAACCAGAAAAAGTGTTTTGGGGTGGATATTCAGGCTATTTTTCTGACCCAGATGGCCACTTATGGGAAGTCGCTTTTAATCCATTTTCTCAAATGAGCGATGAAGGACACTTAGTGTTCGAATAGCTGGCACGATAAGCAACTCATAATAAGACCTAAAAAAGACAGTGAAAAAGACAGGTAATATGGCGCAAGATCTACATCAATTGGCTTTAGAGGCCGCAAAGAAATCACATTCACCCTATTCTCAATTTCCAGTTGGGGCAGCCATTAGAACCACAGATGGCAGGGTGTTTTCTGGTTGCAACATTGAAAACGCCTCTTACCCAGAAGGTTGGTGCGCAGAAACAAGCGCTATTGCGCATATGGTAATGGCAGGATCGGTTCCTAAATCAGATCATTCGCCAAACCAAATCGCAGAGATTGCCGTAGTGGCCACTAAAATAGATTTATGCACGCCCTGCGGTGGCTGTAGGCAGCGCCTAGCAGAGTTTGGCACAAGCGAAACTAAGATACATCTTTGCGATCAAGAAAAAATAGTTGAAACAATTTTACTCGGCGATCTTTTGCCAAAAAGTTTTTCACTATAAGTGCTTAAAGTAACCCAACCAATTTAGGAAAATGCAGATGCAAGACATAAACGCTTTAGCCATAAAAGCGATCTCTCATTTAGACCTTACAAATCTAAACGATGACTGCACACCAAAAGACATGGAAACGCTTTGCGAAAAAGCGCAAACAGAGTTTGGCAGTGTTGCAGCCATTTGCATTTGGCCAAAATTCATAAAGCAAGCAGTGCCATTACTTTCCAATACAAATATACAAATTGCAACAGTTGTAAATTTCCCTGCAGGCGGCACGAACACAACTGCAGTTTGCAAAGAAACGTTGAGTGCTATTAATGATGGCGCAAATGAAATAGATCTGGTCTTTCCATATGAAGCTTTTTTGCAAGGCGATGTAGAAACAGCTCAAGAGCAAATTGCAGCCGTAAAAGCAGTGTGCGCAGACAAAGCGCTTTTAAAGGTTATTATAGAGAGCGGCGAACTGAAAATTGATGAAGCAATCACCGCGGCGTCGCTTCTTGCTATTGATAATGGAGCAGATTTTATAAAAACCAGCACAGGTAAAGTGCCAGTAAATGCTACATTGCCAACGGCGCGTCTTATGCTGTCTGCAATCTTAGACAGTAAGAAAAATATTGGTTTTAAGCCAGCAGGCGGCATAAAAACAGCGCAAGATGCGAACGACTATCTGCAACTTGCTAGCGAGTTGATGGGCGATGATTGGGCAACACCTAATACTCTGCGTTTTGGTGCATCTAGTGTGTTAGAAAATTTACTCGCCCAGCTAAAGGGTCAAGACGCGCCAACAAGTGACGCTTATTAAAAACAATTTTAATTGGAAATCTTATGTTACCTCAAGAAATAATTGCTAAAAAAAGAGACAAAGAAAAGCTAAATGAGGAAGAGATAGCAACCTTTGTAAATGGTGTTGCGAGCGATGAAATTGGTGATGCGCAAATAGCGGCCTTCACTATGGCGGTCTTGCTAAATGGTATGGACCGCAGTGAAACAGTTTCGCTGACAAAGTCTATGAGAGATTCTGGCGATGTTTTGAACTGGGACGAACTAGACGGCCCAGTGCTAGACAAACACTCAACTGGTGGTGTGGGCGACAATGTCTCACTTATGTTAGCGCCAGCACTGGCTGCATGCGGCGCATTTTGCCCTATGATTTCAGGAAGAGGACTAGGGCACACTGGCGGCACACTAGACAAATTTGATTCAATTCCAGGCTACACCACGCAGCCTGGCAATGCTGTGTTTCGCAAAATTACAAAAGAGGTTGGCTGCGCGATTATTGGCCAAACCTCAAATTTAGCGCCAGCTGATAAGCGCATTTATTCTATTAGAGATGTCAGCGCGACAGTAGAAAGCGTGCCGCTGATTACGGCTTCCATCTTATCAAAAAAATTAGCCGCTGGCCTAGATGGTTTGGTGCTAGATGTGAAAGTTGGTTCTGGTGCTTTCATGAATTCCATGAAGCAAGCGCGCGAACTGGCAACAAGTTTGGTAGAAGTCTCAAATGGTGCAGGGGTTAAAACTTCTGCCATTCTTACCAACATGGATCACCCATTAGCGCTAGATATTGGTAACGCTTTAGAGGTTGAAAATGCGGTTAGGTTTTTAACAGGCGAAAAAGTAGACCCCGAACTTATGGATGCTACCGTGTCGCTTGGCGCAGAATTGTTAGTGCTTGGCAGTTTGGTAAAAGATTTTGATGAAGGCAAAGCAAAAATTTCTGCGAGCTTCTCATCGGGCATGGCGGCAGAAAAATTTGGCAAAATGGTAGCTGGCCTTGGTGGCCCAATAGACTTTGTCGAAAATTATTCGAAGCATTTAAAAATTGCAAAACATCATGTTGTTGTTATGGCGCCAGACAACAAACTAGATGGCAATCTAGCTTTTGATACACGCCAAATTGGACTGGCAATGATAGAGCTTGGAGGAGGGCGCACCTCGCCACAAGATGCTATCGATCATTCAGTTGGTATTAGATATTTTGCACCAAAAAACTGGACGGCAGATCAGCCTGTTTGTGAAATTTATGCCAAAGATGAGCAAACGGCTTTGCTTGCAAAAACAAGAATATTAAACGCAATGAAGCCAGCCAATGAATCTGATTTTTTCAATGTTACAACCTCAATTGAGCATATAAAATAAAATCAGCTTAAGCGCCATAAATTACATAAACCAGTTCAACGCTGTGCTGGCTTTTGGTATGAATCTCTTCTGTTGCCATTTTTTCTAACGCACCGCTGGCTAACCTCATTTGCACATCGCCCAATAGGCTGTTTAAGAAAAACTGAACAATGTCATAGGCGCTGGCTTCAAGATCATCGGCATAGTCTGCTTTAACATGTGCCAACCAGCCAGCGACGATGGCGTTTTGAACAACCGGCATAATATATTCAAGCATCGAAGCACGGCAGTGCTGGTTTACCAATTTTCCAAAAGCACGTTCTTCATCGTTTAAAGAACAGCTAAGACGGCTAATAGAAATTGCTTTTTTTGAATTCACAAATTTCAAAACTTCCAAAGCGTATTTATGCAAAGTTATGCTGGCAATTTCATTTTGCAACATAGATTGCTTTGCAACCATTCGCATGGGTTGCAAGTTCATATCTAGCATCGCCTTGATCAGGCTTTGCTTGTCTTTGTAAAGCTCGTGAAAATACTTGTTTTTCATAGAAATAGATTTAGCAACATCAGACAATTCCAATTCGCTATACCCTTTTTCCATCAGCAAATTATATGCTTTGTAAAAAATCTTTTTTCTTACTGCATCTTCATTTGCGTTCAATGATCCCGCCAATGTCATCCGCATATCTCCCGTCCAAATTCGGCATTTAAAAATGCTCTTTTCATTCTTTTGCAGTTAAAAAATTAACCGCGTAAATTTGGTGGTAAATATTCCGCACTCAAACCTCAAACCAAAAAGAGTTTGAAATTGACACAACGCAAAGCGGCTGCATTGGAGTGTGAGAAATGGTTTAGCACCAAAACTTTTCGCCAAATGCAGCATTGATTGCTACAAATTGTATATGATGATTGAAATTGCCATATCAAAAAAGGCAATATCTGTGAGCATTGCGCCATGTTTGGCTTTCAATTTTGCTCACTTGGCACTTAAAAAGAATTATTCTCTATAGTGCTATGTATAAAAGCATCGCTTTTTTAGCGCGCTATTCTTTCAAAGTTAATGTTTGTCCTTCAATCAAAAACTTATCTAATTTCTTCAAAAAGCTCATGCCAAGCAAGGTTGTCGATAAGGCATTATCGCGCAATACAGTTGCCTGAACATCGCGAGCTTTAATCTTACCTATTTTGATTTCGCCTATAGTAATGGCTGCTGCATAGGTTATGCCATTGGCTGTGTGCATTTTGTGCTTAAAGTCAGCTGCATTTAATTTATAGCCAATTTTGCGAGCTGTACTTTCATTAATGGCAACATATGTAGCGCCCGTATCAATAAGCACTTCGTTTTTCTTGCCGTTCAATCGCGCGCTTACCATAAAGTGCCCACGCCTATCGGCTTGAATTTTCGTGGTTCTGCCAACACTGCGTTGTTTAACGCTGGTTTTTAAAACGGGTTGATTGTTAATTGTGATTTGTTGGCGTGGAGCTTTATTCTGGTTTGAATCTTTTGCAAGTTTGTCCAATAGCGTTGGCGTAGTAGCTGCCGACACTGCAAACATTCCAAGAATATATAAATACTTATTCAACCATACTCTCCCGACTTCAAAAGCCAGACTAGCTGATAACTTCTAAAAAACTTCTAAAATGATTGTAAGGCTCGTTTCAAAAGTGAGTTTTTTAAAACTGTGGTGAACATTTCTTTAATGGCTTATTTAGTGCCATACATTCTATCACCTGCATCACCAAGACCCGGCAAAATGTAGCCTTTCTCATTCAAGCGCTCATCAATGGACGCCGTAAAGATTGGGACATCTGGTTGAGACGATTGGAAGTTTTTAATGCCTTCTGGTGAGGCCAGCAAACATAGAAAAATAATATTACTCGCACCGCGCTCTTTTAGCTTTTCAATAGCTGCTGTTGCAGAGTTTGCTGTAGCAAGCATGGGATCAACCACAATCACCAGTCTATTAGTTATGTCTGTTGGCGCTTTGAAATAATATTCAACAGGTTGCAGTGTTTCATGATCGCGGTACAGGCCTACATGCGCCACACGCGCAGAAGGAACCAAGTCTAGCATGCCCTCTAAAAGGCCATTACCAGCTCGCAAAATAGAAGCAAAAACCAGTTTCTTACCAGCCAAAATTGGTGCGTCCATTTCTTGTAATGGCGTTTCAATTTTCTTAGTGGTTAGCTCCAAGTCACGGGTTACCTCATAGCAAAGCAATAAAGATATTTCACGCAGCAACTGCCTAAAAGTTGCAGTAGATGTATCGCTCTTACGCATGAGCGTAAGTTTGTGCTGCACTAAAGGGTGTTCAATGACTGTCAGGTTTTTCATAGTTTACTCATTCGTTTTAAGTGTGGGCTAAATTATTTTAGTCTATCAAATTGAGCTTCAAGTTTTGCAAGTAATTGAGCTCTTGTTGCTTCATCAACAAAGGCGGCCTTAATTGCATTTTTAGTAAAGCCTAAAAGCGCTTCATCATTATAGCCAAATTGATCTTTGGCAAGCATGTATTCGTTTTTTAAACTCGTATGAAAGTGTGGCGGATCGTCAGAATTTAGCGTCACATCACAGCC
>JBGCEA010000011.1:0-4335 GCA_045105915.1 Nitratireductor sp. | reverse complement strand
CCTTGCATTTTTGTATAAATATCTAAAAATGCAAACGCTTCGCCTGCATTGTTTGAATCAATATCAAAGGTGGTCAGCTCCCCTTTTCGCTTTGCATCAATTATGGCATTTGCGCCGCTGTTTAATGTGCCTTTGACTTGTAAAAGCGACAGCAGGCCATTGTCTGTTCTGTAATTCACACTGGCATTTGTAAGGCTGGTTGCATTAAAGCCTGTAATAGAACTTAAAGACGCGCTTAAACTAACATCAAGCCCGGGCTCTTTGTTGGCAGTTTCTTCTGAATGTAAGAAAGCATTGATAACGCTTCGCCCATCAAAACTTTTGCCAGTTACTTTCACATCGTAGCGGCTTTTTAATCTTGTCACTTTGACATTGAAATTTTCAGAGCCAACCAAACTAACATTTTTAAGATCGGCAGAGATCAAACCATTTTTGTTAAAAGCGATATTACCTTTTGCCTTTAGCCCTTTGCCAGAAATTGCAAAATTCTTAAGCGTGTTTGCACTCTTATTCTCTACCAAAATAAATTCGGCGGTTGCTGGAATGCCAACACCTTTAAACCAGCCTATCCATGGCAGTGAGATATCTGACTTTTTCAAATCAATATTATATTTTTGTTCGCCGCTCTTAAGTGTTTGCACTTTTACATCTAAATCGCCTTTAACGATGGGCGCTAAGTCTAAACCTTGTTTTTTAAGATCTTTTTGTGAAAGTGTTGTGGCTAGGTTGAAGGCCGATTTTGCTTGGCTGTTTTTGCCAAGTGGCTCTACAAAACTAATATCTGATTTTGCTCCATTTAAACTTGCGCTGCCAGACCCTCTTATTTCATTTGGGGTAATTTCAATCAGCATGTCAGCATTTTTTAAGCTGTGCCCAAATACCTTTTTGTCAGAAGACGCATTAGTAAGTGTAATAAGCGCGTTCCAATCTAAGTTTTCAATTTTTGACTTTGGAAACAAGTTGAACGTGGTCACTACATCTACATTTGCATTACCAGATAAATCTGCAGGGCTAACAAGCGCCTTGTCTGCAGCTTTTAGAGGCGCTGAATTTGCAATGGCCATTGTGGTAGAGAGTTTGCCATTTAAGCGCGCATCTAAATATATTTTTGGGTTTTGCTCAGAATAATTTTTGAAAGAAATATTGCCCTCTTCCAGATCGATTAAATTATTTGCAGGCGATCTAAATGCGCCATCGCTTAGCTTAGCAATGAGAGAGCTGCCCTCAATTTTCAAGTTACCGCTGGCTTTTTCTAGCGGTGCGACTTGTCCAAATGATACAAGCTTAACGCCATCAAAATTTGAAGTTAAATTCAACTCATTGCTTTTAAACGACGCATATTGCGTTAGCGAATGAAGCCTGTCTTTTGGAATATCTAAAACGAGCGAAGCGTCTTTTAGGATGCCGCCGCTGGTTTTTTCTCTTAACCAATTTCGTGTATTAGGCGCTATAAAAAAGGGCCATAACTTCTTGAGTGCATGCAACGATAATTCAGGCGTTTCAAATGAACCTTTAATGGCAGACGACTTGCCGCCAAAGCTTAGAACTGCATTGCCATATATTTTTTGTTGATTGCTTGAAATGGTAATTGAATCAAATGCCATTTGATCCGTTTTTCTGTTCCACTCGCCAAGTATGAGTGCATTGGCTAAAAGCGGCTCAGCGCTCGTATTATTGGATGCAATTTTGATATTTTCTGCAACCAAATCAAAATTCAAAGCGCTGGAAAAACCCAAGTTTTTATCTGCTGGAATAATGCCCGCAACAAAGCCAATTTCAACGCCCTCGCCCACAAGTGTTGAGCGCTCTATTTGAATTTGATTGCTTTTAGGTAAAAGCCTAAAGTTGAAATCTGCTTTTGAAAGTTGAGTGAAGTTATTTGTTCCAATGCGCAATTTACTGCTTTGAGAAATCGCATTTATAATTGGCTGTTTTGGTTTTAGCTCTTTTGTAAAAGGCAGCTGGGCACTAATATTAAAAACCGCGTCGCTTCCGATACCAGACTTCTTGCCACCTTCAATTTCGATAAGTGGTAGATTAATCCAATTACTGATTTGCACGTTTGAAGCATTTACGTTTAAAGCATTTAACTGATCATCTAAAGCAAGCCATTGCGCGCTTATATCGATGTTAGAGACATCAGATTTTAAGTTGGTTATGAAGCTAAAATAGCCATCGACATTTATGCTCACTTCTATGTTTTCAAATAATAAAGGGGTTGCACTCTCGCGCTTAAGCTTATCTTTTGCAAAAGCGCCCTGCACTTGCACATTGCGTACATTGATTAGTTCTAAATCACTTTTAGCAAGCGCTGTTTGCAACTGCCCTGCAAGGCTGCCAATTTTTAACAGCTCATCATTGATGCTTATAAAAGGCGTTTCTTGATTGGCTAAATTTACATCAACCCCTGAAACTTTGAGCGTTTGAATTTTAGGCGTATCGCTCAACAATGAAGTTGGATTGATTGAAACATCTAAATTGGAAAGCGTTGCTAAGCCTTCCCCAGTTTGAACATTTGAGATTTTTACATTTTGACCACGCAATGAAGCGCTCGTGAGGGAGGCTAAAGTTATTTCACTTTGCTCAACTTGAATTTTGTAATTCTCTCCCACCAAGCTTTGAAGCGATGTGGTAACTTTTTCATTGATCGAAGCATTATTGATGACTTGACCGCGTACCAAATAATATGCGCCCGCAAGTAAGATGCTAATTATGACAGTTAGAAATAATAGAATGCGAAACGTTTTTGCAAAATAACGACCAATAGATCTGTTTGGATTTAGGTGTTTCAAATTTGCGCCATGGTGTTGCGTGCTATGCTGCACGTCGTCATGCGCACTATTGGGCGCAATACTTTTCGCACTGGTTCCCTCTGGCACGCCAATATTTGGCTTTCCATTTGGCCGTGTTGCATCTGGTTTTAAATGGTCCAAAGTTGCTCCTTAAAAGCAATGCCCGCATCTTCATCACCATTTTGGTGTATTGTTTGAAAGATTAAACGCATTAAGGCGTATGAACTCAAAGAAATTCGCATTTGCCCTAATGCTTAGAATCAAGCTCTCTTAATTTATTCTATTTTCCAAATAAGTCCAAGATTGGGCGGTTATTTCAGCTATTTAAGGAAGTTTATAAATATCTTGCATAGCGCTTTACACCCAAAACAATGGCACTATATGAAAATAGTTATGAATCTAAATATTATACTGAGCTACTCACCAGACAAACTAAGAGGCAAATATGACAAGCGAACCAAACACACTACAAGAAGGCGATTTAGCGCCCCTTTTCAACTTGCCTGCAAATGGTGCATTAGCGGTTGATGGAAACTTTGATTTAGCAACTGCGCTTAAAGAGACAAAATCTGGCTTGGTTTTATTCTTTTACCCAAAAGACAATACGCCAGGCTGTACCAAAGAGGCGATTGGTTTTAGCGAGCATTTAGATGCGTTTGAGGCTTTGGGCGTTAAAATTGTTGGAATGTCGGCAGATTCTCTTAAAAAACACGATAATTTTAGAACAAAACACAATCTAGAAGTGACTTTGGTGAGTGATGAAGAAAAATCAGCACTGAACGCTTTTGGTGTTTGGGTAGAAAAATCTATGTATGGCAAAAAGTATATGGGCATTGAACGCGCTACCTATTTGATTGATGCCTCTGGTAAAATTTCAAAAATTTGGCGCAAGGTAAAAGTAGCTGGCCATGTAGAAGAAGTTTTGGCTGCTTGCAAAGAATTATAGCCAAAAGGCACTCATTTCATGATAAAGCCAATAAAATGAGTGCCTTAAACCACAAAATAAGGCTTTGTTAACCATAATCGCGCATAATTTAACCAACTTAAGTGAGCAATTGATTCTTCTCTTTTGCGTTTAAAAGTAGGTTGTGAGTATGAGTGTTTCAAATGTGCGTGATTCAAAACAATTTGGCAAAAAGCAAGAACCACGCACCATAACGATTTCAAACAATGGTAAAGTGCAACAATACAAGGTGAGCGCCTTTATTTGTGTATTTGCTTTTTGTGTGTTTGCTATGTCTATGATTGGCTATGTGGGCGCTACTGGCTATTTGGCTTTTAGAGATGATCTCATTGCCTCTACGATTGTGCGTCAATCGCGTTTGAAACAAGAATATGAAGACCGCATTGCATCGCTTCGCTCAAAAGTAGACATTGTCACCTCTCGCCAATTGCTTGATCAGCGCGCGGTTGAATCTAAGGTGAGCTCACTAATTCAACAGCAAGAACTCCTTCAAGGTCGCTCTGATGAATTGAACATATTATTTGATCGTGCAAAACAAAGCGGATTAGATCCTGATAAACTGATTGGAAATGATTTAGC
>JBGCEA010000010.1:0-4462 GCA_045105915.1 Nitratireductor sp. | reverse complement strand
CACAGGCTTTATTTAATCCGTGCCTTTGTTTCATCTTATCAGCTAAAATCTTTAGCTGTTCTTGTTTGTCTTTATAAAGGCAAACAATACTTCGGGCTCCATGTATTAGTAAGGTTCTGATATAACGCTTACCCTTTTTACTAATTCCTTGATTTTTAATTTTGTTACCTGATGCATGATGTTTCGGTGTCAGTCCTAGCCATGCACTATTCCACTTTTTTTGTTGGCCTGACTGGCAAGTTCTTTCTCTTCGGGAGACGCAAATTTTTCATCCCATTCAAGCACTTTTGGTGTCATAAGTTTATGCCAAAGTGGTGGAATCAGCGCAACAACTATGGTTGTTAAATAGCCACCAATCATCATCGGAGCCTCTGGAAAAGGGCGTAAATCCTGAAATGGAACTTCGCCTTGTGCGTGATGATGAGAATGACGAGTGAGATTGAACATGGTCCACGAGCTGATACGTTTATTCGTATTCCAGGAGTGCCTTGGCTGAACGGGCGTTTTTGGATTGCGCACCATTCCGTAGTGTTCCATGTAGTTCACAATCTCAAGGAGAGATTTACCGCCCAATGCGATGGCTAAAAACCAAGTCATCGCTTCCAGTCCGCCCATTGCAAAAGCAATGGCAGTGAGTAATACACTCATCAGGTGGCCACGGATGACCGCATTATGCCAAGAAAATAACGCCAGCTTCTTGCGCTTTAATAGACGTTTTTCGATTTTCCATGCACTAATATTGCCTTTAATCGTTGAGACGATTATGTGAGTGTACACATTTCTGCCACGAGGGGCTGTAGCTGGGTCATCAACTGTAGAGACATAACGGTGATGACCATACACATGTTCAATCGAAAAAATGGTATCGTAACTGAAGGCCAGTAACCATCTGCCAATAAACATTGAAACAGGGTCCCAGGTGCGGTGCGTCAACTCATGAGCCGTAATCGTTCCAACCAAACCTATCATGAGAATGGTATTTACAGCACCAGCCAGTAAGTGGCCAAAAGATGAGGCTTCTTTGGCTGCGAGTACATCATAACCAGTTAGCTTAGTAACAAAAGCGCCATAACCGAGAACATCCGTTCCACTTACACTCCAAATGAAAGTAAATACAATGATTGCCAATAGAGGTAATGCCAACCACAACTGAAACGTTAAGAATCCAGATTTTTTGAATTCTGGGGAGGAAGTATCATCTCCACAAATCGCATCACCGCCAACGAGATAGACAAAAATAGCGATAAGGCCAAATACCATCCAAGAACCTCCAGCCAGAAGGGAGGCCAGTACGACGGTACTTATTACATGAAACAAACAGTATTTTAAGTAATGTAGTATTTTCATAATTGCTCCTTTAAATTTTATGCCGCATTTGTCGTGTTTACAGGAACAAGCGTTGTAAATCGATCTGCGTATATGTTGTTGGGGTTAAGACCATTATTTAGAAGCGCACTTTCGGCAGCATCAATCATGGCAGGTGGTCCACACAGATAGGCTTGGGTGCCATCAGTAGTTGACTCAGGGATAAATTCTGTGACTAAACCGCGAGCGCCTTGCCAGTTGGAATCATTTGGCTCCTCAGAGAGCACTGGAATAAAATTGAAGCTGCCACTCCAGGATGTACTAATTTCCTCAATGTCTTCCAGCTTATAAAGATCCTGCTGACTTCGCGCACCAAAAAGCAGTGTGACATCTCTGCTCCTGTGGTCTTCTTTCACCGCTTGTTTTAACATTCCCATGATTGGAGCCAAACCGCTTCCGCCCGCAATCATAACAATTGGCTCTGACCCAGAACGCAACCAAAAATCGCCCAACGGTCCTTCAAGTTTAACTTCAGTACCCACCAGATCTTGCTGATTTACGGTACCGGAAAACTTCCCATTGGGTACCTCTCTTACATAAAAGATAACTTGACCACTCACATCCCGTGGAGATGCAAAAGAATAACTGCGAAATGCATCAGGTAGGCTTGCCAGAGCAATGTTTGCAAACTGACCAGGCTTGAACTGGACGGTATCATGTAATTGAATTCGTAACTCGGTTATATCGTGGGTTAATTTTGTTTGCTCAAGAATTCGTCCACCAGTGCGTGTAATAGGTGCAACCGCGCTTAAATCCACCTCTACACTAATATCAGTCTTGGGAATGCTTTGGCAAGCCAGAATGAAACCGTTTTCAAATTCCTCATCAGAGAAAATATATCCAACGTCGGTTAGTTCCTTAACTTTTCCGTCTACCAACCGACATTTGCACTGTGCGCATCCACCCACTCTGCAACTGTGAGGAAAGTCTATGTGCATTCTTAATGCCGCATGCAAAAGTGTTTCATTTGGTTTTACAACAATGCTGTTGCCATTGATAACAGCTGTTTTGGGTTCCCTAATGGAACGTTTAAATAAACTAAACATATACAAATATCTTCATTAAAGTATAGGAGCATATTAATTTGTTTCTTCAAAATAATGGAGGTTTGCAGTTGACAAATAGGGGTCATTTATTGACAATTGTACTCTATGAATGAAAATTCAGTGATTTTACCAGTATTTTATATACATAGGCTTCTTGATCTTGCAATAGAGTCTGGCGGCAACGTTCGGCATTGGTTTTCAGATAAAGGCATTCCTGAAACCGATGAAAACCAAACGGTAACCTTAAGCTGGAGTGATTTTCGGGAACTACTGCTTGAAGTTGATGGTGTATTGGGTGAAATACCACTGGGATTAGCGATGGGTCAGCGACTTCCCATCAATACACATGGAAATATTGGTTACGCTGCAATTAATAGCGCTACAATTCGTGACACCGTCAATCTGCTTAAGACTTACCTGCCTTTGCGAACCGACCTGCTCAATATGGAAGCAATAGAAGAAAAAGATCATTTGAAGATAGTATTTGAAGAGCTATTCCCTCTAGACGATATAAGCAGAATTATCATACAAGCTATATTATTAGCAATTAAAAATGTGTTTGATTTTATTACCATTGGCAACTCTGAGGTAAATTTGGTCGCCTTCCCGTTCGCAAAAGGTAAAGATGATGATTTCGTTTGTACGGCTTTTAATTGTAAGGTGATTTATGAGCAAGACTGGACAGGTTTTAGCCTACCTCTTGATAAGGTAGATACGCCACTCAAAATGGCAAATCCTGCTAGCTTCAATGAAGCACTTCGGGTTTGTGATGCAGAACTATATAAACTCTCGTCCTTGAATTCATTCGCTGGTGAAGTACGAAAGTTGATTCTGAAAAGTGGTTCTATCCCATCACTTGACCTAGTAGCTCAGCAACTCTATCTAACACCCAGAACGTTGCATCGCCGACTTCAAGCAGAAGACACATCCTATAAACAAATAGTCGAAGATATTCGCCATACGTTAGCTGTTAAGTACCTAGAAAACGGAACTATGACTATTCAGGAAATTGCCTATGCTCTTAATTATTCAGATTCAGCCAATTTTAGAAGGGCATTCAAACGGTGGGAAGGAATGCCACCGTCATCTTTTCAGAGTCATTAATACACGTAGCTATCGCTCAATTTAGAATCATTCGAAGAAAAATGTTTTAAGTTTTGATTATGATACGGCACCAAGAAACCAAGCCCCTTTCCTCATTGCCTAAAAACACCAGTTGTTTCAGTTCCTTAGCTGAAACTAAAGCATCACTTGCCAAAAGAAAGAAAATGACGCGTTAATTTACACCGCCAGATTGTGCTGATTTGAAATAAACTGATTCAGATTGACTGACTTTAGAATCTTAAAGTAGATTTAAGCATTAGAAACAGAGCCTCTTTGAAGTCGTTTTTTATACAGGTGTTTGATGTCATGATCGCTGTGGTGGTCTAGTATTTCATCCAGTTTTTTGCCAATATTTGAACAATATTTTATTTGTTCAATGTGGGGCCAGGTCGATCGTTCGCCCTCGATGACCAGTTCTTTGATTTCATCAGAGTTGAGTTTGCCCAGAAGTTTTTGTGGGTTGACAAAACTAAAGCTAGGTACGATATTGATATCGCCTTTGTATTCTTGCGCCACAGCTGAATGAAAAATGCTCATGGCTTGCCCGACTTTTGGCAATTTTCGTAAATAACGTCGGCTGAGTGTTTCTCCGCTTTTTAATATTTCATGGGTAGACAGACGGATGACATTCTTGAGTCCGTCAGGCACGGGTATGTAATCTTCGCCTTTCATGATCGCTAACGATAAAGGGTTGGCTTGACTGACTATGTAATGATTAACACCATACAGCCTAGCGAGTCTTTTTGCAGGTAAATCATCTGTGACTGCGCCATCGACCCATAACCGTTCAGGTAAATAGGGCTGGCTTTCACCATAGACATTTTTTGCCATCAACGTGACGGGTTCAAATATGCCAGGCACTGCACAAGAGGCCATTACAGCTGAACGCACAAAAACATTCGGTGAAGTGATGGCATTCATCAGTCTGGATTTCTGGTGTTCTTCAT
>JBGCEA010000009.1:0-14847 GCA_045105915.1 Nitratireductor sp. | reverse complement strand
CGGCAATACGCATCGGCGCCAATCGCCTCACCAAATTCGGCATTTAGCGGCGCGCCGCCAACCAAAATGATGAAGTCATCTCTGGTGCCTTTTTCTTTTAGTGTGTCGATAACCACCTTCATGTAAGGCATAGTCGTTGTTAAAAGCGCTGACATGCCAATGATGTCTGGCTTATGCTCTTCAATGGCAGCCAAAAACTCATCTACATCGGTGTTTATGCCAAGATCGTGCACATCAAAGCCCGCGCCCTCTAACATCATGCCTACTAGGTTTTTACCAATGTCGTGAATGTCGCCCTTAACTGTACCAACAACCATACAACCCAATTTTGGTGCGCCAGTTTCTGCAAGCAATGGACGCAAAATGCCCATCCCGCCTTTCATAGCTCCCGCTGCTAGTAAAACTTCAGGTACAAATAGAATACCGTCTCTAAAGTCTTCACCAACAATACGCATGCCTTCAACCAAGGCTTTTGTTAGCACATCATAGGGTGTCCATTCGCGTCCTAGCAAAATGTTCACACCTTCCATGATTTCCTCTTTGAGGCCATCATATAGATCGTCATGCATTTGTAAGACTAGATCTGCGTCAGAAAGCTCTGAAAGAATGATTTCTGGTTCATCGTTCATTGCGTGATTCCCATTTTAAAAACTCTATTCTTGTTGCCTATACAAATTGAATGGCACAATTGCTAGTTAGATTATACTTTATCGTAAATATTGGAATACTTAGAAATGCCTTAGCCGCGTCTTCTGCCCTTGCGCTCACGCTTTGGTTTTAAATCATTCGCTGCTGATGTTGCATTAATCATTGGACCAATTTTTTCTTTAATTTCTTCAATCGTTGGGCGTGGGCCGCGATTGGTTTTTAAATAATTGTCTAGTGATGCGCGCATGCCAGCCAAGTGATCGCAAGATGTGCCACAGCAACCACCAATAATGGTAGCGCCTGCATCTGCGGCCATACAGGTATAATCACCCATGAGCTCTGCAGTGCCTGTATAGACAACATTTTCTCCGCGAATTTCTGGAATGCCGCAATTTGCTTTAGCAACCACAACAGCATGTGGGTCGGCTTCTGTCATATCTAATACTGAAGATAGCATGTCTGATGCACCAACGCCGCAATTTGCGCCAACGCCAACAGGCTTAATTTCTTGGTTCTCAAACACTGAATGAATTTTGTTTGGCGCTAAGCCCATCATGGTTTTGCCAGCAGTGTCAAACGAAGCTGTACATATATATGGCATATCAACTTCTTGTGCTGCTGCTGCGGCGGCCTCAATTTCTTCAATAGCAGACATGGTTTCAATCCATATCACGTCTACGCCGCCATCTTTTAGACCCTGCATTTGCTCTACAAATGCAACTTGTGCTTCTGCTTGGGTTAGGGGGCCAAGAGGGGCCAGCAATTCGCCGGTTGGACCAACAGAGCCAGCAACAATGACTTTATGCGGCGCAGCGTCGGCAACTTTTCGTGCAATTTGAGCGCCTTTTTTGTTTAGCTCATGTACGCGGTCTTGCGCATTGTGCAGCTTTAGTCTGTGTCTTGTGCCACCAAATGTGTTGGTAAGAATGATATCACTACCCGCATCTACAAATCCCTGGTGAAGCTGCGTAATGTTTTCAGGCTTTTCATCGTTCCAAAACTCTGGGCTATCGCCAGATGTTAAGCCCATACCAAACAAAGTTGTTCCAGTTGCGCCATCTGCTAGCAAGATGCCTTTTTCAGCAATTAGTTTTGAGAGTGGGTCTGTTTTGGTGGTCATGGAATATGCGAGCCTTTGTAAATGATATTACCATATAAAGATTTCTTTATATGAATTGCTTATATGAATTGATTGCAGCGCTATGTCAAGAATTTCTGAATTTTTAGTTTGGATTTTTGTTCATAAAAGTTTTTTTAAAAAAAATTCAAAAAATTGCAAAATTAATATTCAAGTAACCAAATTCTAACGGCCTGTTTACATTCTTTGTCTATAAAAGTTCTCAAGGCAGCAAACGAAAGCCTTAACCCGGATCAGGTACTGCGTACCGGGCTCTTAATTTATTTAAGAATAGTTTTGAAAACCAATTGCTTTTACACAAAGCAGTTGGTTTTTTGCTTTTAATTTGCATAAAATACGTGTAACAGCACTTAACGCTAGGTAATACTAGGGCGAGGAGCCCGTCAGCTTTTGATAATCCGTTTTAAAAGTTTGAACATTTTGTAGGTAGGTGCGTTTGTATTCTAAAGTAAAAACATTGCTGGACCGACTTGGAGACGATGCTGATGCGAAAATTGAATATTCGCAAGAAGATACTCGCCTTGCAGTAGCGGTTTTATATTATCGAGTTATTGTTGTTGATGGACAGGTTAGGCCTGAAGAGATGGAGCAATATCGTACGATTTTAAGCTCGTCTCTAGATGTGAGCGAAGATGAGTTAGAGCTGTTTGAAAAAACGGTTATTGAACATTTTAAAAATGAAACCTCTTTATTTCCGTTCACCTCAATCATTCGCAAATTGCCGAGCGAGCGCAGACGTGAAATTTTTAAGCATATGCAAGCTATCTCAATCAGTGATAGAGAGTTGCATGAATTTGAGATAAACTTCTTAGAGCGTGTAGCAGAGCTGCTGGGCCTTAAGGGTGATTTGTCGTAAAATTTATATATTGGTTTTACTGTTTTAATTTTAAAAACTTAATTTTTTTGGGGAGAGTAAGTTATGTATACAAATTCTAATGTTTGGATCGCTATCATTTTGGCAGGTATTGCTGGATGTATAATGACGGCAATTTTTGCAAAGGCTATAAAAGGTATTGATATTTCTGCCATTGCTGGCAATTGGAAAAAGCATCTTTGGTCTATTATTTTTGCTATTCCAATCCCGTTTTTGTTTTCTCTAGATGTATCTTGGGGGATTTTTATTGCATTTGCATGGTTGGTGTTAGCGCCAACGATAGCCACAAAACTATATTTTGCTAAAGACATACCTTTATCTTCAATGACTTTAAATGCATTTCATTGCGGATATGCGCTTATGGCTTTGTTGGTATTTGTATGGGTTACGCGCTATTTAGCGATAATGATGAGCTAGTAATTTTGCTTTATACGCCTCACAACTCATAAGTTGTGGGGCGCATTATTAACAACTTGCGCAAATAGCGCTAAGTTGAAGAAATCTTAATACTTAGTTAAGTATAGTCTCGTTACGAATGATACTTCATTGTTAATTTAAAATGGGATGGTCTTATGCGTTTAATAATTTCAGCTTTTATCATACTCTTGGGATTTTCTGTTGCACCTAGCTTGGCTGCTAGTGTTGAAGCTAGAATAGATGTTTCAGAGCAAAAAATGTATGTCTACAGAAATGGTGTTTTGCGGCATAAGTGGCGTGTATCTACTGCGCGCAAAGGCTTTAGCACACCACGCGGCTCATGGCGCCCAACAAGAATGCATAAAGAATATTATTCAAAAAAATACTATAACTCACCTATGCCATATTCAATTTTCTATTATGGCGGCTATGCCATTCATGGCACTAACGCGATTAAGAGGTTAGGGCGCCCAGCATCGCATGGCTGTGTAAGGTTGCACCCAAAAAATGCAGCAAGACTATTTAATATGGTCAAACGCGCAGGGGCTAAAAACACTCGTATTCGGGTTGTTAATTAATACGGGTTTAAGCCAGCAATCATCAAGTATTAAACAGCCTCATTTTGGGGCTGTTTTTTTATGCCTATATTTTAGTTGGTGAGTGTTTTAGCGCCACTTTTTATGCAACCACAACCATTGCTCTGGGTGCTCTGTCAGCCAGCATTGCATAATGTCGTGAACGATTTGCAGTAGCTTTTGCTGGTCTACTTTTCCATTTTCATCTCTTGGAATTTCAACAGGATCTTCGATGCATAATCTAAAGCGCCCATTTGGCAATCTTATGGTACGCGCTGGGTAGAGTGGACAATCAAAGTTGCTGACCAATTTTGCAAGCAGTGGATTTGCTTTTGTGGTGTGGCCAAAGAAATTTACATCCATGCCTTTTTTAAAATACTGATCTGCCAATAAGCCAACTTTGCCGCCATCTTGCAAAATGCCAGCCAGCGACCAAGCTGCGCCAGCTTTTGAGGGCACTAAATGCCCCATTGTGGTGGTGCGCGCTTTTAACACTTCTTCGGCTAAATACTTATTGTTGGGCGGGCGAAAAAGGGCTGTAATATTTAGGCCATGGGCTGCGGCGCCAACTGGCAAAATTTCCCAGTTAGCGGTGTGCGCCGTAAAGCAAACTGCTGGACCATCTAAATCGCGCAATGCTAAAAAGTTGTCATTGCCTGCAATTTCTATGCGTCCCTTTTCAGGCTCTTCTTCGTTTAGATCAAATATCTGATCTAAGAAGGCATACTCAGCGGCTGTGCGTGCAAGATTGCCCCACATGTCGCGCAAAATTTGTTCAATTTCTTCGTCTGGTTTTTCAGGAAAAGCCAGTTTCAAATTTTCTCGAGCTTTTTTAGTTCTTGGGTAACGCATGCCCCAAAAACGTCCCATTTCTTCAATGGTATCAATTGCCTTATCTGCCGGTAACAGCTTTATAACGCCAAGCAAGCCCATTGCAGCTTTTGCAATGATCCAGTCTTTGGCATTTCTAAACCAAACAAACCATTTGGGATATTGCGTGCGTTTTGCAGCCAATGAGAATGTCCTGTTATAAAAATAGACTAGTCATTAATACGCATGATGATTTTGCCAAACACTTTGCGCGCTTCCATGCGCTCAAGTGCTGGTTCTAAATCACCAAATTCAAGTTCTGTATCAATAACAGGGTGCACAATACCATGTGCCATCTTTTCCATAGCGTCTGTTAGGTTTGCCATGTTGCAACCAAATGACCCAATAAGACGTAATTGCTGTTGGAATAACATCATAAGGTTTGTTTCTGCAGATACGCCGCTGGTTGAGCCGCATGTTACTAGGCGGCCACCTCTGCGAAGTACCATCATAGAGCCAGCCCATGTGCTTTTGCCTACGTGTTCAAAAACAACATCAACGCCTTTTTTCTTGGTAATTTTGCGAACCTTACCAACCCAGTGATCTGTGTTGTAGTTGATAACATGGTCTGCACCAAGTGCTTTACAAGGCTCTATTTTCTCATCTGAACCAACAGTTGTTATCACTGTACAGCCAATGCCCTTGGCGAGCTGAATGGCTGCAGAGCCAATGCCTGAGCCACCTGCATGAATAAGCACTGTTTCACCTGAGCGTAATTTTGCATTGTCAAACAGCATATGCTCGCATGTGCCAAAGGTTACAGGTGCAACAGCTGCTGCAACATCTGATAGGCCTTCTGGCGCTTTAACAACATTGCGTGCTGGCATGTTTGCAAGTTCTTGTGCGTAGCCATCTAGGTGAAAACCATGAACGCCTTTTGGGTGTTCGCAATGATTGTCTCTGCCTTCGCGGCAAGGGCGACAAACACCACATGTTGGGGCGCCATAAATGGCAACTAGATCGCCTGATTTTAAATTGCTAACGCCAGGGCCAATTGACACAACTTCAGCAGATGCTTCTGCGCCAACTGTCATTGGCAAGTTACGCTTAGCAAAAGCCATACCGCGCCAGCCCCAAACATCGATGTGGTTTAGTGCAACCACTTTGATTTTGAGTTGAACTTCGCCTTCGCCTGGTGGCGGCGGTGGTGGAACGTCGGTTACTTTTACTTCTTTTTCTGAAACAAGCTGAAGGGCGCGCAATGCTATCTCCCATATCTTTATATGTATGTGTAATTGAATTTGTGCACGCGAATGCACATAACTAAATAATTATGCTCTGATTAAGCTAGGTAGCGACCAAATACAAGACATGCGTTTTGGCCACCAAAGCCAAATGAGTTTGACAAGATATTATCAACGCTCGCTTTACGGCTTACATTTGGCACAACATCTAAATCGATATCAGGATCAGGTGTGTCGTGATTGATGGTTGGCGGAATTGTATCTTCATTCATTGTCATGAATGAGAACACAGCCTCAACAGCGCCAGCGGCTGTTAGCGTGTGCCCAATCATAGATTTGTTCGATGAAATTGGAATAGAACTCATTCTATCACCAAATACGGCGCGTAATGAGTTTGATTCCATACGGTCATTTTCTGGTGTTGAAGTGCCGTGCGCATTTACATAGCCAATCTCATCGGCTGATACATTGGCATCTTCTAAAGCTCTTGAAATTGCAGTGATTGCTGGCTGGCCGTCTGGGCTAGAACGTGTTCTGTGGAAGCTATCTGCTTTTTCGCCAACGCCTTTAATAACACCCAAAATTTGCGCGCCGCGCTCAACCGCATGTTCTAGTGTCTCAAGAACAAGTGCGCCTGAACCTTCTGACATTACAAAGCCATCGCGGTCTTTTGAGAAGGGACGTGATGCTTTTTCTGGTTCTGGATTAGTTGTTAGAGCAGAAAGAAGCGAGAATCTAATCAAGCCTTCTGCTGTTACAGAGCCGTCTGATGCTACGCAAAGCGCTGCTTTTGTATCGCCTCTAATGATCGCTTCCATGCCGTGCTGAATAGCAGTTGCGCCAGATGCGCAGGCTGTAGACATAGAAATAGGAAGACCTTTTGTTTTGTATTTTTCAGCTATTGTATATGCAATGGTGCCAAGCTGAACCAATTCGTGCATACGCTCGTGCTTTTTGGTGCGCGCTGCGTGCAATACGGCTTCATAGCCAGCTTCTAATTCTGTTTGCTCTGAAAGCAAATCAAAACGGTGTTGCCATTCTAGCTCTACTGGTGGGGCGGCAAAATATAGAGGACCAGGGAAACCTTTGGTTCCAAAACCCGCTTGCTCTAAAGCTTCGCCAGCCGTTGAATCTGCCATTGAGTATGAAATAGCAGGTGCTGAAATTTCTTCAGGCTGCATAAAATCAACAGTGCCAGCAATATGCGTGCGCAGGCCTTCTGTTGTAAAGCGAGTAATTTTTTTGATGCCAGATTGGCCAGCGGTTAGCGCTTTCCAGTTGGCGTCTTTGCCTTCTCCAAGAGATGTTACAACACCCATGCCTGTTACAACAATGATTGGACGGCCTTTGTGATCTGTAAATTTATCAGACATATTGATCTTCCTCGATCTAAACTTTTTCAACCATGGCCATGCCTTCGCCGCGGAAGTGGCCAAGACTTGTTACCAAGATTTTTGAAGGTGTTGCATTTGCTTCAATTTCGCTTGCTTCGAATTTTGGATAGAATGTTTCATTCTTTAATGCGAGCGCACTAAGTGCAATGCCAAATGGGAAGTTCGCTTCGAGCGGATTGCCTATCATATTTGTGTAGGCTCTAATCGCTGTTTGCGATCCTAAGCGTTCACGCAATACATCAAATTCGCTCGTTGTAATTTCTTTACAGCCTGTTGCGCCAGACATAATTGCAAGATCATCACTTTGTGCTGCATTTAGATCGTCTAAAATGCCGTTTAGTCTTGCTTTGGTTTGAGCTTCTTCACGTGCACCCAAATCTGATGCAACGCCAGTTAGTTTTGCATATGGTTTTGCGCCGCGTGTTTTTGCAAATTCTGCTTCTTCTAGAACCAAGAACACACCTGCAGAACCTAGCAAAGTTCCGCCTTCGCTTTTTATGCGCTCGCTAATTGGTGCAGCGCTGTCTTGTAGAAGATAGTCACCCAGCTGAACAGATAGCAACAAATCAAGACGCTCTGCATTGTAGGCGCCGCCAACAAGCAAATGCGTTGATTGGCCAGCAGAAATACGAGATACTGCATTTTGAATGGCTGTAATGCCTGCGCTTTCTTCGCCCATATACGTGCGCGAAGAGCCTGTAACTTTATGAACAATTGAAATGTTACCCGCCATCAAATTTGAAAGCTGAGCTAAAAATAGAGTAGGGCGCAATTCTGTTTGCAAACGCTCATTGAGTAAATTGCCATGATCGTTGCGCTCACGCGATTCTTTCATAATGGCGTTATCAACATCAATGTCACGTTCGCCGCCGCCTGCACAAACAACAAGGTCCATAGAAGAAACAATATCTTCGTTTTCTTTCATGCCTGCATCTTCAAGCGCAAGACCCGCTGCATAAGTGCCAAGGCGCTGCCATGTTTCCATCTGGCGCGACTCTTTGCGAGGAATTTGTAATTTCCAGTCCATTTCTGGCAAGGGATGCACTGTATAGGGCGCAAAGGTTTCGCTGTCTTGATTTGCTTTTGGTGTAGCGCTCAGCGCTTGCATGTGCTGCTCAATGCCTTCTCCTTGAGAAGAGACAAGGCCGATGCCAGTGATCCAAACTTCGCGATTAGTGTCAGTCATTACTTACTTTCTTCACGCGCTAATGATTGTTGTTTCAGAGGTTTATAATCTGACATTATCAGTAGCTATTTTGATTTATCTAATGATTACTAGCAATTATTCCCATTAAAAACACCAATAAATTAGGTTTTTTTATAGCAAATGTTGGGGACATATGCGCAAATGCTAAAAAGCAAAGCTAAATTAGCTTTTCATGTCTGCAACTTGGCCTTTTATAAGGGTTTGCAGGTCTGGGCTTGGGAAATCCATAATGGTAAATGTCAGCTGCGCATTTGCAATACGCTTACCTTCTGAGCGAATTTCTGCCTTTGTGACGGCAAAGCCTGAGCCTTCATGCTCAATTTCGGCTTTAATTTCTAAATTTGTTTGCGGACCAACAAAATTGCGTAATTTGCCTTCTTTAACGCCAGCAAGCAGAGGTATTCTTGTGAAATCGATTGTGTGCATGATTAAAATACCAGAGCATTGCGCCATTGTTTCAATCATCAATACACCAGGCACGAGTGGGTGACCTGGGAAATGGCCTTCAAATACTGTGCTCTCATCAGGCACAGTTGAGGTTGATGTCATGAACTTTTCATCTAGATCTACTTGAGTGATTTTGTCGATCATTTGGAAATATTCGAGTTTCATGATTTTGGTCCGTATTTGAAGGTTTGGTTTTCGTTTACATCAAATTTATCTGATGCTTAACAACAAAACAGGCCCCGCAATTGCAGAGCCCGTGTGTTTTTAGCAATGATCGCTTAAATTAAGCTTTGTTTGCAATTAATTCTTCAATTTTACCAACAAGGTTTTTCATCACGAAATATTCTTCTGTAGAAGCTTTTCCGTCATTCACTTGCTGTGTCCAAGATTCAAGAGGGATTTTAATACCAAACTCTTTGTCTACTGCAAAAACGATATCAAGGAAGTCTAGGCTATCAATGCCAAGATCATCAATTGTATGGCTTTCTGGTGTGATTTCTTCGCGTGGAATTTCACTTGTGTCCGAAATGATGTCGGCTACTTTATCAAACGTGCTCACGTTATTCCCTCATCTTGATTAATTAACTTTAGCTCTGGATACCCAATAGCTTTTTTTCTCGTTCGGCTTTTAGACCTAGATTGTCTTAATGTCTAGTGTGCAGTCGCTATTGTCGAGTGCTTAATTTAATAAAATAAAAGATATATGTAATGTGTGGTTTGATTTATTGCACAATGAATAGTTGTGTTATTGGTGCAAAGCGTATGATATGCGCATGAATCTTGATAAAAAACTTGTCTTTTTTATAAAATCAAATGAAACGTAAAATAATACGGTGCCCCATGCTTTTTCGTTTAGTGATTGTTTTTATTGCTTCTTTTTTAATTGCAAACAGTGCAAATGCCAGATGTGCGCATTTTAATAAAGTGTCTTTAAGAGCTGCATTGCCAAAATATGCAATTTTACAACCCGTCATTAATGCCATGCGCGAATGTGGCAATTTAGATGTTAAGCTTATTGAAGATTTATCTAATATTGGTGTGGTGCAAGGGGGCAGTACCCAAAAGCCTGAAAATATTTTAGGTGTTTCGACTTCAAATTTTGATTCATTGGTTAAGCGTAATGCATTGAAACCATTGAATGATTTGATAAAACGTTTTGGCTCTAACTTGAATGAGCGCCAGTTTCAGCGTGTAGATGGTAAGATTGTCGCAATTGCGCTTGCTGCTAATACGCAAAATTTGCTCATTCACCGTGATTTGTTTCGTAGAGAAAATTTAAGCGCGCCAAAGACTTATGTTGATCTGATTGAGGCGGCTAAAAAGCTTTTGCCGCTAAAAGCAATTAAAAAACCGCTTTCGATGTCTTTAAAAGATGGGTGGAATGTTGCGAATCATTTTGTGAATTTGCATTTGGCGAATGGCGGCAAGTTGATTGATGAAAACCAACAGCCTTTTATAAACACCAGTCAAGGGGTTTATTCGCTTAATCTTTTAAAAGAGCTGGTTGCTTTTGTTCCTGAAGATTTTTCAACCATTGGTCCACAAGCTGTTTTACAAAACCTTATTAGAGGTGAGGTGGGCATGGCTATATTGTGGGGCTCTAACCTTTCTGCCATTGATAATGAAACGATTAGCCGAGTAAGCGGGCGTATGGATATTTCGCCTGTGCCGACATTACAGTGGGGAACTGTGCCCGCTTCAACTCTATGGTGGGATGGCATTGGCATTTCAATTTCAAGCACTGATGAAGAGGCAGAGGCTGCTTTTAAGGTGATTATGGAAGGCATTGACGATGAAATGGTCAAAGCGAATAAGAATGTTGCAGTTTGGCTGATGGATTCATATAAGCCGGGCCGTTTGGCCAAAGGGATTTTTGATGCGGTAGAGCGTAAAATTCCTAATTACCCAGCAACACAGGCCAGTGAATTGTTGCATGCCTTTTTAGGCCAGCAAATTCCACTCTTTTTGAAGGGTGAGAAGAGTGCAAAAGAAGCGCTTAGTGAAGTTGAGAGCTTATTTGTGAAGGCGGCTAGTGAGCGTGGACTCATAAAATAAGCCAAAATTGCCAACTGGCACCATAAAATATTCTTGCCAAAACTACATGCAAATGAAAATATTTTAAAAAATTTCATTTTGTTTCTAGTGGAAGCATGGCCCATGGTTGGTAGAGCGCCAAAAATTGAAAGTCTTGAAGACGTAAAAGCGAGCGAGCTTGATGAGGCTAAGCTTGAGGCTCAAGATGCGAGCGCATCTGACATTCATGTTGGTTTAGACATTCGTTCTATGCGCAAGGCACGAGGCATGACCTTGCTGGCCTTATGCGATGCTTTGGGGCGTTCTTCTGGTTGGTTATCGCAGGTAGAGCGCGGCCACTCGCAACCCTCGATCAATGATTTGCGTGCCATTGGCAAATTGTTTGATACGCCGGTTAGCTTCTTTTTTAGAAATGAGACAGCACCAGAGAGTGAGCGCGGATTGATTGTGCGCTCTGGTTCGCGGGCTATTTTGGGCTCACGCGAAGCGGGGCTTACAGAAGAATTGTTGTCGCCTGATATTAGCGGCGATTTTGAAATGATACGCTCTGAGTTTGCACCAGGGGCTAGCGGTGAATTGAGCGAGCCAAGAAAATCTCAAGAGGGCGGATATATTATCTCAGGCTCGCTAGAGCTCACTCTTAATAATCATATTCATGTTCTAAATACCGGCGATAGTTTTCAGTTTCAAAAAACCAGATATCGATGGGAAAACCCCGGCACAGAGCCTTGTGTAGTTGTGTGGGTTATTTCACCGCCAATTTACTAAATAAAATTTGCAAACCTTGATGCTTAAACATTTTACACAAACTTTTTTCAATCAATAGGAAAATCCATGTCTGATAATAACACGAATGAAATTCCAACTTCTGCCAGAGTGGTTATTATTGGCGGTGGTGTTGTGGGTGTCTCAGCGCTTTATCATTTAGCAAAAGAAGGTTGGACGGATTGTGTTCTTCTAGAAAAGAACGAACTTACAGCGGGTTCGACTTGGCATGCGGCTGGCAATTGCCCAAACTTTAGTGCGTCTTGGGCTGTTATGAACATGCAGCGTTATTCGCTAGAAATGTATCGCGATCTTGCAAAAGAGGTCGACTACCCAATGAACTATGCGGTGACAGGCGCATTACGCTTGGCGCACACTAAAGAGCGTATGCAAGAGTTTGAGCGTGTTGCTGGCATGGGGCGTTACCAAGGCTTGCAAATGGATATTTGCACACCTGAAGAGCTGAAAGAGTTTTGTCCATTTTTAGAAACGCATGATTTGGCAGGCGGTCTTTGGGATCCGTTGGATGGTGATATCGATCCAGCGCAACTCACCCAAGCTATGGCAAAAGGCGCGCGCGATTTGGGACAAAAAATTCTACGCTTTACGCCTGCAACTGGCGTTACAAAAGATGGCGAGGGATGGATTGTTCACACTGAAAAAGGCGATATAACTTGCGAATATGTGGTGAATGCAGCTGGTTATTATGCCAAGCGCGTTGGTGAGTGGTTTAAGCCATATGGTGGGCGCGATGTACCATTAACGGTAATGAGCCACCAATATTTCTTAACCGAAGAAATTCCTGAACTTGAAGAATGGACGAAAGATAAAGGGCATAAAATGCCAATGATCCGCGATGTGGATTCTTCTTATTATCTTCGCCAAGATAAACACGGTTTGAACCTTGGGCCATATGAGCGCAATTGTAAGGCGCATTGGCAAACACAAGATGATCCATTTCCAGAAGATTTCTCCTTTCAACTTTACCCAGACGATTTAGACCGTTTGGCGTGGTATATTGAAGACGCTATGGCACGTGTTCCAATTTTGGGCACACAAGGCGTTAGCCGCGTGATTAATGGTCCAATTCCATATGCGCCAGATGGCCTTCCTATGATTGGGCCAATGCCTGGTGTTAAAAATGCCTTTGAAGCACATTCATTTACCTTTGGTATCGTGCAAGCTGGCGGCGCTGGTAAGGTGATTGCAGAATGGATTATTCATGGTGAAACTGAGTGGGATATGTGGGCGGTAGATCCGCGTCGTTTCACAGATTATGCAGATGATGATTTTGCGCTTCAAAAAGCACTAGAAACGTATGGTCATGAATATGCGATGCATTTTCCATTTCATATGTGGCCAGCAGGGCGCGATAAAAAGCTATCACCCAACCATGAAAAACTACAAAGTATGGGCGCGCAATTTGGCGCTTATAATGGCTGGGAGCGTGCGAACTATTTTGCCAAAGAGGGTGATGATATGAGCGAAGCTTCAACTGAAACATGGGACAGAAATGGGCCATGGGAAAAGCGTGTTCGCGAAGAATGTGAATTGGTACGCGATGCTTGCGGCGTTATCGATATGTGCGGTTTTTCTCGCTATATGCTTTCAGGCGAGGGCGCGGCAGATTGGCTGCGTAAACAAATTACAGGCGCATTGCCAAAAGTTGGCAGGCTAAATCTTGGATATTTTGCAGATAGCCAAGGGCGCATTGTAACCGAAATGTCTATTATTCGTCACGCAGACGATCAGTTCACCTTGATGACAGCAGCAATTGCACAGTGGCATGATTTTGAATATTTGAACAAAAACTTACCAGCGCATTTATCGCTTACAGATCATAGCGATGGTTTTATGACCTATTTGGTAACGGGGCCAAAATCGCGTGATGTTTTATCTTCTGTTTGCGATGCAGATTTTTCAACTTCTTGGCTATCGCACCAAGTTGCAAAAATGAATGGCACGCCAGTATTTGTGGCGCGTGTTTCTTTTGCGGGTGAACTTGGCTGGGAAGTGCATTGCGCCAAGGACGTTGGCCAAGAAATTTACGACGCTATTTTGGCAGCTGGTGCAAAGCCGTTTGGTATGTTTGCGCTTAATTCGCTGCGCTTAGAAAAAGGCTATCGTACTTGGAAGGGTGATCTTTCAACCGACTACACAATTTTAGAGGGCGGGTTAGATAGATTTTTGCGTTTAGAAAAAGAAGATTTTGTAGGCAAAGCCGCAATTGAAAAGCAAAAACAAGAAGGCGTTAAAAAGCAATTTGTAACCTTGCTTGTTGAGGGCTGCGAATATGATGCACCTAATATGTCTACGCTTTGGGCAAATGATGAAGTGGTTGGCGAAACCACTTCTGGTGGTTTTGGCTATCGCGTTAATAAATCAATCGCGCTTGGCATGCTCAAAACAGAATTAGCAGCTGAGGGCAGTACCTTAGAAATTGAAATTTTTGGCAAACGATACAAAGCAATTGTGCAAGCAGATGCACCGTTGTGGGATCCTAAAAATGAAAGAATACGTTCATGAAAAAGCCTATTCCTTCAAAGGCTAGAGCCGTCATAATTGGTGGTGGTATTGCTGGCTGTTCAGTTGCGTATCACTTAGCAATATTGGGCTGGAAAGACATTGTGCTTTTAGAGCGCAAACAGCTTTGCTCTGGTACAACATGGCATGCGGCTGGCTTGATAGCGCAGTTGCGCGCTACAAAAAACATGACCAGATTGTCGAAATATAGCCAAGAGCTTTATTCAAAGCTTGAGGCAGAAACGGGTGTATCTACTGGCTTTAGGGCTTGTGGTTCTATTACGGTTGCTCTGACAGAGGAGAGGCGAGAAGAAATTTATCGCCAAGCCTCCATGGCGCGCGCTTTTGGCGTGGAAGTTGAAGAAGTTAGCGTGGGGGACGTTAAGTCACGCTATCCTTATTTAAACACAGATGATGTTAAAGGTGCTGTTTATCTTGATAAAGATGGGCAGGGGGATCCCTCTAACATTGCGCTTTCACTTGCTAAGGGTGCGCGCCTCATGGGCGCACAAATTTTTGAAGGTATTAAGGTAACAGATGTTCAGCAAAGTGATGGACGCGTAAATGGTGTTTCTTGGAAACGAGATGGCGTTGATGAAGCTGGCACTATTGAGGCCGACTATGTTGTAAACTGCGCTGGTATGTGGGCGCATGAACTTGGCAAAATGTCTGGTGTTAACATTCCTCTACAAGCGTGTGAGCATTTTTATATTGTGACGGACACCATTCCTGAACTTAAGCAATTGCCTGTATTGCGTGTGCCAGATGAGT
>JBGCEA010000008.1:0-8490 GCA_045105915.1 Nitratireductor sp. | reverse complement strand
AAGGTTAAAAACACACAGCGTTTGCCGCTTGTGCCAATTGAGGCCGCCACAGAAAAAACCATCAAAGCAGCTATGGTTCATGCTGGCCTAATCAACTAGTTTAAGATTTTAAGTCGCTTTTGCGGCTTAATTTTCAATTTGCGCAAAAAGCGCACGAGGCGCTATAACAGTCTAATGGCTTCAAAGAACAAACCAGAGAGCATGAACGGCAAGCTTATTGCCGATAATAGAAAAGCGCGCCACGATTATGAATTTGTGGAGACGCTAGAGGCTGGTCTGGTTTTAACCGGTACCGAGGTTAAGTCTCTTAGAAATGGCAAGGCAATGATAGCCGAAAGCTATGCCACAGAAGAGCAGGGTGAGATTTGGCTTATCAATTCGCACATACCTGAATATCTGCAAGCCAACCGAAATAACCACAATCCGCGCCGCCGCCGCAAATTGCTTTTATCAAAACGCGAAATGAGCAAGCTTATAAACAGCGTAAACCGCGAAGGCATGACCATTGTGCCAAATAGGCTCTATTTTAACGACAGAGGCATGGCAAAGCTGCAAATTGCCTTGGCAAAAGGGCGCAAAGCCCATGATAAGCGCCAAGTCAGCAAAGATCGCGATAGGAAAAACGCGAAGGGGCGCCTGCTTAGAGATAAAGGCTAAGTTGTTTTTAGCCTACAAAAAACAGCATGCCATATTTATTTAGTTTAATATTAAACTAAAATAGTTCTAGCCTTAAGTATTTGCACCATATTGCGCTCTAACCTTTTGCTAAATGGTCACTAATATTGGCAAATACGTCTTCAAACATCTGCGTGGTCAATACACCCGTATTGGTGTTGTAACGTGAGCAATGATAGCTCGAAAACACCGAATAGTCTTGCATTTCAAATTTGCCATTATGAACAAATTTATGCGCTGCAACCCGCTCACCCATAGCGCGTGTGTTTGTATCGTGCGAAATTTTGCCAAGCGTCAAAAGTGTTTTGCAATTTTTAAAGCGTGCAAGTGTGTTCAGCAAAAAAGGCCTGCAATTGTTTATTTCAGAGCCAATTGGCTTGTTTTGGGGCGGCACACACCTAACAGCGTTTGTTATGGCGCATTTTTGTAAGGTTAAATCATCATCTTTTTGTTTGCCATATTCGCCCCCCGCAAAGCCAAATTTGCTAAGCGTTGCGTATAATAAATCGCCAGCATAATCACCCGTAAAGGGCCTGCCAGTTAAGTTGGCGCCTTTTAAGCCAGGCGCTAGACCAATAATAAGAAATTTAACATCATCATCACCGCGCTCACTTGCCCATGTGTCTACTGGGCCATTATGCCATTGGGGATTAGACACTCGATATCTCTCACGAAATTCAACAAGGCGCGGGCATAAAGGGCAGTTATAATCAGGATCTACAATCATATTGGCAATAAACCTGCGTTTGGGGGCTTTTGCAATCAAGACTAGCTGTTTTTGATGCTCTTCAACATTTAAAACCACCAGATAAACAATTGAACATGCAAAAAGTCTTGAAATTTATTCACTTTGAGGGTAAAGCCTCACTCAGATATCTAAATTCCCTTTTATAGGAGCCTAACATGGCACGAGTTACCGTCGAAGATTGCATCGACAAGGTAGAAAACCGTTTTGAATTGGTTTTACTAGCTGGCCACCGCGCACGCCAAGTATCAAGTGGTGCTGCCATCACTGTTGATCGTGATAATGATAAAAACCCTGTTGTTGCACTTCGCGAAATCGCTGAAGAAACACTTTCACCAGGTGATTTGCACGAAGACCTTATTCACTCATTGCAAAAGCAAGTTGAAGTGGATGAGCCAGAGCACATTCATGAAGAAGAAGCTGAATTAGATGTAATTCCAGAAGTTTCTGCTGATGGCGAAGCGGTTGAGTTTACTGAAAGCGAAGATGCTGCAGAACCAGAAGTAACATTTGATCGTCTATCAGAAGACGAACTATTGGCTGGTATTGAAGGCTTGGTTCCACCAGAAAAAAATGACGATTACTAAATCGCTCTCATAATTTTTTTAAAAGCGTCGCTTAGCGGCGCTTTTTTTATGCCTATCTTGCATTTATCCTGTTGGAACTTGCCGCGCTATGTGCATATACTTTTATATGGAGAATATTGCATAAATGATGCGTCAATATGAGCTCGTAGAGCGCGTAACAAGTTATAAGCCAAATGCAGACGAAGCTTTGCTTAACAAGGCTTATGTGTATGCCATGCAAAAACATGGCAAACAAACCCGCGCAAATGGCGACCCTTATTTTTCTCACCCCTTAGAAGTTGCGGCAATTTTAACAGACCTTCATCTAGATGAAGAAACAATTGCCGTTGCGCTTTTGCACGACACCATAGAAGACACTGATGCCACAAGAGCCGAAATTGATGGCATGTTTGGCGAGCGCATTGGCTTTTTGGTTGAAGGCCTTACTAAATTAAAGCGCATTGACCTCGTCTCACAAAAAGCAAAACAAGCAGAGAACCTCAGAAGACTTCTGCTTGCGATCTCAGACGACATTCGCGTTCTGCTGGTAAAACTGGCAGACCGTTTGCACAATATGCGCACGCTTCATCATATGAAGCCTCATAAAACAAAGCGTATCGCAACTGAGACAATGGAAATTTATGCGCCTTTGGCTGGGCGTATTGGCATGCATGATTTGCGAGAAGAGCTAGAAGAGCTCTCTTTCAAATACATCAACCCAAAAGCCTATGAGACCGTAAAAGAACACTTGTTAGAGCTTGCCACCAATAACAAGAAAAACATTACCAAAATTACAAAAGAGCTAACAGCCAGCCTAGAGGCAGAGGGCATAAATGCACGCGTGTATAGCCGCCAGAAAAAAGCATGGTCTGTCTTTCGTAAAATGGAATCAAAGGCGCTAGGTTTTGAGCAGCTCTCAGACATTTTTGGCTTTCGTGTAATCGTAGAAAGCGTTGAAGAATGTTATCAAGCGCTTGGCATTATTCACACAACATGGTCGGTTGTGCCAGGTAGATTTAAAGATTTTATCTCTACCTCAAAACAAAATGATTATCGCTCACTACACACAACAGTTGTGGGGCCGGGCAAACAGCGTGTTGAATTGCAAGTACGCACATGGGAAATGCACAATGTTGCAGAACATGGAGTTGCAGCCCACGCCCTTTATAAAGATGGCGTAGATAATAACTCTCAAAATGAGAGCGAAGTTTTTGAAAGTCTGCGCAAAACCATTGAGCAATTGGCAGAAGGCACAAATGCTGAAGATTTTTTAGAGCATACCAAGCTAGAATTGTTCTTAGATCAAGTTTTTTGCTTCTCTCCAAAAGGACGTATTATCGCTTTACCAAGTGGGGCAAGGCCAATTGATTTTGCTTATGCGGTGCACACCGATATTGGTAACTCTTGCATAGGGTGTAAAATTAACGGCAAAATGATGCCCGTTATCACTGAACTTCAAAATGGTGATGAAGTAGAAATTGTACGCTCAAACGCGCAATCTCCGCCAGCCGCTTGGGAATCTGTTGTAAAAACAGGAAAAGCTCGCTCTGCCATTCGCCGCGCTACAAAAGAAGCCGTGCGCAAACAATATTCTGGTCTTGGTACAAGAATTTTAGAACGTGCCTTCGCGCATGCAAAAACTGCCTTTAGTAGAGACGCTCTAAATGAAGCACTGCCACGCTTAGCGCGTGATACATATGAAGATGTAATCACAGATGTTGGCAGAGGCGAACTTGCCTCTATTGATGTTATTCGCGCAGTCTATCCAGATTACAAAGATGAGCGCGTAACCAAAAAGCCCGAAAAGTCAGAAGGCTGGTTTAACATTAAAAGTGGCGCTGACATGATTTTCAGAATGCCAGGGCGCCAAAGCAGCAAACCAAAACAGCAATCTAAAATATCGCAAAGTCAAAACAACTGGTTTGGTTCTGAAAACAAATCTGCAATTCCTATCAGAGGCGCAGGCGACGAACTGCCAGTGCAATTTGCAAAAGATGGTGGCGCAGTGCCGGGCGATAGAATTGTTGGCATTTTAGAACCGGGTGTTGGCATAACCATTTATCCCATCCAATCACCAACCTTGGTGAAGTTTGATGATACACCAGATCTCTGGCTCGATGTGCGCTGGGATTTAGAAGAAAACAATTCCAAACGTTTTCCTGCTCGCATCATTGTGCAAGCGGTAAATCAACCAGGGTGCTTGGCAACCATTGCAACAGTGTTTGCCAACAATGATGGTGACATTCAAAACCTAAATATGAGCACGCTTTCCAAAGACTTCATGCAGATGGATTTTGATGTCGAAGTTTGGGATTTAAACCACCTGACGCGCATTATTCGTCAATTGTCTAACAAACCTGTTGTAAGTTCGGTTAAGCGAATTGTTGGTTAAAGACATTGTGGGTTAAGGCGATCTATTAGGTATAGTTATCTATGGTAATGCACTTGCGTCTTAAGGCTATGCCAATCTCTAAGTTTGCTTTGTCATAACTTTAACATGAAGTTCTATTATCGATCTGCCAACCTTATCACTTAAATTTTATAATAATGCTTGTTTTTTAAACCTAGTATTAAAGGGTAGGTGATACCTATATATGTAAGTGATTTGCAGCGATTGCGGCAAAAAGTGTAATAAGCGCCAATTTTGCGCCAAATAGTTTAGAAGAAGTACGTTTAGAATGCTGTTTGCCAGAAAAACCCCAATTGGATGGAAAGAGAAATTGCGTATAGCAATTTGGCCTCGCCGCAGTTGGGCACGTTCTACAAAATATTTGGCAAAACGCGTCTTACGCTTAACAGCATCTCCCCACGCTATTGCAGCTGGCATAGCGGCTGGTGTGTTTGCTTCTTTCACGCCTTATCTTGGTTTTCATTTTTTCATGGCGTTCATTGTGTGCTACATAATTGGTGGCAACATGATAGCAGGTGCAACAGGCACTTTCTTTGGCAATCCGCTCACTTTCCCTTTCATTTGGAGTGGAACACACTCAACGGGTAATTTCATTTTAAATGGGTCGTTTCGAGGCGAGGGCAGAATCAGGGATCTTAAAAGTTTAAAGCGCCATGACTTTTGGGATTTAAGCTGGGATGCAATGGGTGATCTTGTGCACAGAATTTGGGAACCCATTTTAAAGCCCATGACAGTTGGCGCTATTCCGCTTGGTATTTTGGCGGGTGTGATTTTTTATCTTGTAACACGCTGGGCGGCTATTGCTTTTCAGGTTTCAAGACGCAACAAAATCTCACAAAAAGCGGCTGAATATCGTGAAGAAACGCTTGCAAAGGTGGCACCGCAAAATTTAGATAATACAAATTTTCCAACCTAAACTTAGCAATAGCTGTTTTGAACAGCATTTGGCGCACTATTTTCTTGCCTAGCGCACAATTCCTCAGATAAAGACAATATATGATATTAGGCATTGGTAACGACATAATAGATATACGCCGTATTGAAAGCTCTATTGAAAAATATGGAGATAGATTTATACAGCGTCTTTATACGCCCATTGAGCAGGCAAAGTCTGATAAGCGAAGACAAAGAGCCGCCTCTTATGCAAAGCGTTTTGCAGCAAAAGAGGCCTGTTCTAAGGCGCTTGGTACAGGCATTTCTCAAGGGGTTTATTGGCGCGATATGGGTGTTGTTAACTTGCCAAGCGGTAAACCCACAATGAAGCTTACAAATGGCGCATTAAAAAAGCTAAATGCATTAACACCACAAGGATATGAGGCGCATATTCATCTAACAATTACAGATGATGGGCCAATGGCACAGGCAATTGTGATGATTGAAGCTAGACAAATCTAGCGCACACTCTTACACACAAAAAACATAGTTTGTACTTAAGTGCAAAACTGCGCTAAAGCATAATAAATTTATTAAAGGAACACCTGTTGTGATGAAGACAGCAAAAGTAAAAACAGAAGAAAATGCACTATGGGAAACCATTAAGGTCATCATTCAGGCTCTATTATTAGCATTTATTGTTAGAACGTTTTTATTCCAGCCTTTCACAATTCCATCAGGCTCAATGAAGTCTAATCTTTTGATTGGCGATTATTTATTTGTTTCAAAATATTCTTACGGCTTTTCAAAACATTCTATTCCTTATGCGCCAGATCTGTTTAGCGGCAGAATTATGTCATCTAACCCAGAGCGCGGTGATGTGGCAGTGTTTAAACTGCCAAGCAACCCATCAATAGACTATATCAAACGTGTTGTAGGCTTGCCGGGCGACAAAATTCAAATGAAGCAAGGCGTGCTTTTCATCAATGGTACAGAAGTTAAAAAAGAGCGCATTGCAGATTATGTTGATCCTGAACTTGGAACAAGTGTTCCAATGTATAAAGAGACTTTACCAAATGGCGTAGAGCACACAACGCTTGATTTAACACCACTTGGTAATGGTGATAATACAGGGGTATTTGAAGTGCCTGCTGGTCACTATTTCATGATGGGCGATAACCGTGACAATTCACTTGATAGCCGTTTTGATGTTGGCTTTGTGCCATTAGAAAACTTTGTAGGCCCTGCTAAAGTGATTTTCTTTTCTGTTAGCAATGGCTCGCACCCACTTTCATTTTGGAAGTGGCCAAGCGACATGCGCTTTGATCGCTTCTTTAAAGGGATCTAATTTATGTCTGGCTCAAGCAAAGATCGTGGTCATAAAAGATTTGGTAGCTTAGAAAAGCGCCTTGGTTATTCTTTTAACAACTTCGAAAATCTTGAGCGTGCCTTAACGCATTCGAGTGTGCGTAAAAAAGCCGACAATGGTTTTCACTACGAGCGCTTAGAGTTTTTTGGAGATCGCGTTTTGGGCTTGGCAGTTGCTGAGTTGTTATTTGATAAATATCCAGAAGCAAATGAGGGCGAATTATCACTTCGCTTAAACGCGCTGGTTAAAGGCAAAACACTTGCAGAAATTTCTGACGAATTAGAATTGCACGAATTCATTCGCACTGGCGGTGATTTAAAAGAGCTAACTGGCAACCGCATGCAAAGCGTGCGCGCAGATGTGTTAGAGGCACTCATTGCTTCTATCTACATTGATGGCGGCATGATTGCGGCTGTAAACTTTATAAAACGTTTTTGGAAAGAGCGCTTAACAATGGTTGAAGAAACCAAGCGCGATTCAAAGACAAGCCTACAAGAATGGGCACATTCAAACAGACTTGGCACACCAAGATATGTAGAAAAGAAACGCGTTGGCCCCGACCACGACCCAATTTTCACCGTTGCAGTGCAAATTGCCGGCATGAAAGATGTTGCGGGTACTGGGCGCTCAAAAAGAATAGCCGAACAAGCCGCAGCAAATGCTATGCTTATTCAAGAGGGCATATGGAAAGAAGATGAGGGTATAAATTGAACGAAAGTGAAACAATGACACAAGAACCAGTGAACAAAACAAGTGCTGGTTTTGTAGCGCTAATTGGTGCGCCAAATGCAGGTAAATCAACTTTGATGAACCAATTGGTTGGCACTAAAGTTTCAATCGTTACCCACAAAGTGCAAACGACAAGAGCCATTGTGCGCGGCATAACGGTGCACAACAATTCTCAAATTGTTTTTGTCGACACGCCTGGTATTTTTGCGCCTCGCAGAAAACTAGATGAGGCCATGGTAACAACCGCATGGGGCGGCGCTAAAGACGCCGATTTGGTTGCCATGCTCATCGATAGTGAGCGCGGTATTACGCAAGACATTGAAAAAATCTTGCACGGCCTTACAAAATCAGATCGTAAATGCATTTTGATCATGAACAAAATCGATGCTGTTCAGCGCGATAAATTGCTAGCAATGGTAGCAAAGGCAACTGAAATAAAAGCCTTTGACGAAGTGTTTATGGTATCAGCGCTAAAGGGCGATGGCTGTAAAGATTTGCTAGATTACCTAAGCACGCAAATGCCACTGGGCCCTTATCTATATCCAGAAGATGACATTTCAGACTTGCCGCTTCGCCAATTAGCGGCAGAAATTACACGAGAAAAACTCTTTCTTCGTCTTCACCAAGAACTACCATACGCTTCGCACGTTGAGACAGAAAGCTGGAAAGAAGAAGAAAAATCAGTTCGCATCGAACAAGCCATTTTCATTGAGCGCGCTAGCCAAAAGAAAATCGTAATTGGTAAGCGCGGCGAAACCATTAAAGCCATTTCGATGGCGGCTCGAAAAGAGTTGTCAGAAATTGTCGAAAAAGACGTGCACTTATTTTTATTCGTAAAAGTACGTGAAAATTGGGGCAATGACCCTGAGCGTTATCGCGAAATGGGTTTGGAATTTCCAAAAAACAAATAACTTATAAGCAAGCGCTATATACTGTCGCTTTGAGTATTTGGCCTAAGATTTTTATCTTTGACATACATTATTGTGTTTTTCATGTATGGCTAATGCATGGAATGGAAAGATACAGGTTTGATTCTTGGCGTTAAACGCCATGGCGAGACCAGCGTTATTTTAGAAGTGATGACCAAAGCGCATGGGCGCTATATGGGCTTGGTGCGTGGGGG
>JBGCEA010000007.1:0-4913 GCA_045105915.1 Nitratireductor sp. | reverse complement strand
TGCAGCAGCTTTGCTCTACGCGATCTTCCTGTAAATTTGAAAAACTTTAACATTACTGTTCGTCTTGCCTAATCGTCTTGATTAAAAGGGAATCAATAACAAAATAATGTATCTCAATGCATCTAATTGCAAATTAAACATGCTATATTTCATAATTAGATTTTAATTTTGATTTGCTATTTTTGCTATCGCGGTGCTTAGAAAAATCGATTTTAGCACAACAGTTGCAACATATGCTTAAGCAGCTTCTAATCCCATTTGCCAAAAGTCAGCTTCAAGTCTTGTGGCTGCGCCAAAAAGAGATTTTAATTTTGAATAACGCTGCTCAGAAGAAAGCTCAATAGCCAGCTGATTGATATGCAAAATCGTGTTTTGAGACAATGCCTGATATTCTTCACTTGCATATTCATTTATCCATTCAGCATATGGATTATCTTTTGTCGCTTTATCTTTAAGAGCAGCGCCAATTTCGCCATAACCAATCATACAAGGCGCAAGCGATACATATAGATCTAACAAATCACCTGCATTGCCAGCGTCCAGTACAAAACGCGTATAGGCAATGGTTGCTGTTTTTTCGCTCTCATTTTCAAGCTCATGTGCCTCTATGCCCCAACGCTTGCATAGGCGAACGTGCAAATTCATCTCCACATCTAAAATAGCTTTCAAACCTTCAAGGCCATTGCGCATTTCAGTTAAGTTGCGCCCTTTATATATAGACAGCGCATAAGCGCGCGCAAATTGAATGAGGAACAAATAATCTTGCACTAAATATTCTTTAAAGGCAGCTTCTGGCAATGTGCCCTCACCCATTTGTTTTACAAATGAATGCTGCGTGTAGCTTTGCCAATCTTTAAGGCAATCTGCTTTTAAGGATTCAAAAAGTTTCAAAAGATATCTCTTCTATATATGCGCTTTTAATAATGACATTAAAGATTAGAAAGCGGATGAGATGGTTTAAGCTCTAACAAGTCCCACAAATTGCCATACAAATCTTTAAACACTGCAACAGTGCCATAGTCTTGTTCTTTTGGAGGGCGCACAAATTCTATGCCTTGGCTCACCATATGATTATAGTCTCGCCAAAAATCATCAGAATTTAAAAATAGGAAAACGCGTCCACCCGCCTGATTGCCTATAAAAGGCTTTTGTTCTGGCTTAGAAGCTTTAGCAAGCAGCAATGTCGTGCCATTTGAACCGCCGTTAGAAGAACCAGGTGGCCTCACAACCACCCAGCGTTTGTCTTGCTCTGCTTGATACGTATCTTCAACAAGTTCGAACTTTAATTTGCCGACATAAAAATCTATCGCATCATCATAATCATCAACAACAAGTGCGATATGAATAATAGATTGTTTCATGTGGCTACTTTAAATTTGAGAAGTGATCGTATCAATTGAGCCATTTAGCTTAGCCTAAAATGGAATTTCATCATCCATGTCGCCGCCACCGCCGCCTGCTGGCGCACCGCCACCAAAGCTAGGGCCACTTTGACCAAAATCAGAGGCGCCGCTATGATCAGACATAGATTGTGATTGACCACCGCCATCACCGCGTCCATCAAGCATGGTTAGATTGCCATTAAAGCCCTGAAGCACAACTTCAGTTGACCATCTGTCATTGCCATCTTTGTCTTGCCATTTGCGTGTTTGTAGTGCGCCTTCAAGATAAACTTTCGAGCCTTTTTTCAAATATTGCTCTGCAATACGGCAAAGACCTTCATTGAAAATAACAACGCGGTGCCATTCTGTTTTTTCGCGGCGCTCGCCTGTGTTCTTGTCTTTCCAGCTATCACTTGTCGCAATTGACAAATTTGCAATCGGACGACCATCTTGAGTTCTGCGAATATCGGGATCGTTACCCAAATTGCCAACCAGAATTACTTTATTTATTGAACCAGCCATTTAAATCTCCAGACCTTTATATATTAACGGCACAACACCTGTATCAATTACAAATCAGACATCGCCGCATAACTTCGCCTACTGACACTTACTGTCTACAGACTAATTTACTCCACACTATATTGCACTATTTACCTTGCAAACTCGACACCTCGCGGTATCTATCCACATGTGAGTTACTCTAAAACACCATATGGGCATTGCTTTTTTAAATTGCAATATGTTCACTATATGTTCTAACTATAAGAGTAAGTCAAGCGATGATTCTTATTATTCAGGTTTAGAAAATGGCAGAGCACAAATTCATATCAGTACGTGGCGCACGTGAGCACAATTTAAAAAATGTCGACATAGACCTGCCACGTAACAAGCTCATTGTGATCACAGGCCTCTCTGGTTCTGGCAAATCTTCGCTCGCATTTGATACCATCTATGCAGAGGGTCAGCGTCGCTACGTAGAAAGCTTATCTGCTTATGCGCGCCAGTTCTTAGAAATGATGCAAAAGCCAGATGTCGATCAAATCGATGGTCTCTCGCCCGCCATTTCTATTGAGCAAAAAACCACCAGCAAAAACCCACGCTCTACTGTGGGTACAGTCACAGAAATATATGACTATATGCGCTTACTATTTGCGCGTGTTGGCGTGCCCTATTCTCCTGCCACTGGCCTTCCAATTTCTAGCCAAACCATCAGCCAAATGGTTGACCGCATTATGGAGTTGGAAGAAGGCACAAGAGTTTATCTTATGGCGCCCATCGTGCGCGGACGCAAAGGCGAATATAAAAAAGAGCTCGTCGAACTTACAAAAAAAGGGTTTCAGCGCGTCAAAATTGATGGCGAGTTGATTGAGATTGCAGATGCCCCTGCCCTTGATAAAAAATTCAAGCACGACATAGACGTAGTTGTAGATAGACTTGTGGTGCGTGAAGATATTAAAGCGCGCCTTGCAGACAGCTTAGAAACTGCTCTTAAACTAACTGATGGCTTAGCGGTAATAGAACTTGCAGACAAACCACTGCCAGAATCTGAGACAAACAGCGCAAACCAATCTAAAAATGAAACACATGAACGCATTGTGTTTTCAGAAAAATTCGCATGTCCTGTTTCAGGCTTCACCATCCCCGAAATTGAACCACGTCTTTTCTCATTCAACAATCCATTTGGCGCATGCCCAACATGTGATGGCCTTGGTACAGAAAAATCAATCGATCCAGATATGATCGTGCCAGACAAAACCTTGTCTTTATCTAAAGGCGCAATCTTACCTTGGTCAAAGTCTAGCAACCCATCGCCTTATTATGCCCAAACACTAGAAGCCATTGGCAAACACTATGGCTTTAAAATGAGCGACCCTTGGGAGAAGATTTCTAAAAAAGGCCAAAACGCTATTTTAGAAGGCACTGGCGATACCGAAATTGACTTCAACTACGATGATGGCATGCGCTCTTATAAAACCAAAAAGACCTTTGAAGGTGTGATTGGAAATTTAACAAGACGCTGGCGCGAAACTGACAGTTCTTGGATGCGCGAAGAGATTGAAAAATTCATGTCTTCTACGCCTTGCCTTTCATGCGAAGGGTATCGATTAAAACCAGAAACCCTAGCCGTTAAACTAGACGACAAACATATTGGTGAAATTTCTCAACTTTCAATCAAAAACGCAAACACTTGGTTTGATGATCTGCCTAAAAACTTATCAGAAAAACAAATGGAAATTGCAGAGCGCATTTTAAAAGAAATTCGCGAACGTCTAAAATTCCTAAATGATGTGGGCCTAGACTATCTCTCACTCGAGCGTAATTCAGGCACACTATCGGGCGGCGAAAGCCAACGCATTAGACTGGCCTCACAAATCGGCTCTGGCCTTACTGGCGTTTTATACGTTCTAGATGAGCCCTCAATTGGCCTGCACCAAAGAGACAATGCAAGACTTTTAGACACGCTTCGCCATTTGCGAGACCTTGGCAACACAGTGATCGTGGTTGAGCACGACGAAGACGCGATTTTAACGGCAGACTATTTGGTAGACATTGGCCCATATGCTGGCGTGCATGGCGGCAATATTATTGCAAGCGGCACACCTAAAAAGGTAATGGCCCACAAAAAATCTCTAACCGCACAGTATTTAACGGGTGATCTAGCCATACCGCTGCCTGAAAAACGCCGTGAAATGATAAAAGGCAAACGCCTAAAAGTAAGTGGCGCGACTGGCAACAATCTACAAAATGTAACGGCAGAAATTCCCCTATCCACCTTCACTGCTGTCACAGGCGTGTCTGGTGGTGGTAAATCTACCTTCTTAATAGAAACCCTATACAAAGCTGCAGCGCGCCGCCTAAATGGCGCAAGAGCAGTGCCAGCCCCTCACAAAAGCATAGAGGGCTTAGAGCTTTTAGATAAAGTAATTGATATTGACCAATCCCCCATTGGCAGAACACCCCGCTCTAACCCTGCCACTTATACTGGCGCTTTTACGCCCATTAGAGAATGGTTTGCGCAATTGCCAGAGGCAAAAGTGCGTGGTTATAGCCCGGGTCGCTTCTCATTCAATGTTAAGGGCGGACGCTGCGAAGCCTGCCAAGGCGATGGCGTTATAAAAATTGAAATGCACTTCTTGCCAGATGTGTATGTGACTTGCGATGTGTGTGAAGGCAAACGCTATAACCGCGAGACATTAGAAGTACTCTTTAAAGGCAAGTCTATTTCAGACGTTCTAGACATGACCGTTGAAGAAGCCGCAGACTTTTTTGCAGCTGTACCAGCTGTTCGCGATAAAATGGAAACACTCAAACGTGTTGGTCTCACTTACATTAAGGTTGGCCAGCAAGCCACCACCTTGTCTGGCGGTGAAGCACAGCGCATAAAACTGGCTAAAGAGCTTTCAAAACGCGCAACCGGCAGAACGCTCTATATTTTAGATGAGCCAACCACAGGGCTACACTTCCATGACATCGCAAAACTGCTCGATGTTTTGCATGAATTGGTAGACACAGGAAATACGGTTGTCG
>JBGCEA010000006.1:0-11674 GCA_045105915.1 Nitratireductor sp. | reverse complement strand
TTCATCGATATCGAATGAATATGCATCTTTCATCAAAAATTCGCGACCACGCATAACACCAAATCTTGGACGTACTTCGTCTCTAAATTTCCATTGAATATGATACAAATTTAATGGCAGGTTTTTATAAGATTTTACGTAACTTCTAAAAACGTCCGTGACCATTTCTTCATTGGTTGGACCAAACAGCATGTCACGTTCGTGACGATCTTGGATGCGAAGCATCTCAGCTCCATAAGCATCGTAGCGACCGCTTTCGCGCCATAAGTCGGCGGATTGAAGTGTTGGCATTAAAATTTCTACTGCGCCTGCTCTATTTTGTTCTTCGCGCACGATGTCGTTGATTTTGTTCAAAACCTTTAGGCCAATAGGCAACCAAGAATAAATGCCAGCAGATTGCTGCTTTATCATACCAGCACGTAGCATTAGCCTGTGGGATACAATTTCGGCTTCTTTTGGTGTTTCTTTTAAAATCGGTAAAAAATATTGAGATAAGCGCATAATAATCCAGAATCACTGCAAATGGGTTTACTCTTTAAAGCCTCATTCAGTGTTTGAAACAAGTGTTGAGATGGGTAAGTTCGTTTTAGCCGTTGCGAGATGGCAAATATGCACGCAATTCAGCAACGCCAATATTTAGAACTTGCGTTACATAATACCACAGACCAAACAACGTTGCTGATAAAATAGTATTGATTAAAAGCGCGCGCCAAATGCGTGGTTTTGCTGGTGCACTGGCAGATGTGCCAAGCGTAACTTCGCCTTCATCGCCTTGTGTTTTTAGACCAATAGACAAAACTGCAAACAAAGTGAGCCACCAAAACAAAACGTAATATGCAAATAAGGTTAGTGGTGCCATGTTATTTTCCTTTATGAAGAGACTTTCACTTCTTCTAGCTCTATGAGCGTTCCTTGGAAATCTTTTGGATGTAGAAACAAAACAGGATTTCCATGCGCGCCAATTTTTGGTTGTGCCACACTACCATCTTTAGCGCCTAACACTCTAGCGCCAGTTGCGGTTAATTTGTCGCGTGCGGCTATGATGTCTTCAACTTCATAACAGATATGATGAATGCCGCCAGCTGGGTTTCGTTCTAAAAAGGCTGCTATTGGCGAATCTTCATTTAATGCCTCAAGCAGTTCAATTTTTGTATTGGGCAATTCTATGAAAACAAGTCGAACACCATGCTCTGGCAATTCTTGAACTGCTGATATTTGCGCGCCCAAAACACTTGAATAGGTTTTAACTCCCTCTTCAAGACTTGGTACTGCAATAGCAACGTGGTTTAGTTTGCCAATCATAACATCACTCAATATTAAAATTTTGCTTATTATACCTTTGAAACGAACACTGTCACAACTGGTTTTTTACCCCACTCATTGTGCACAATTGCTCTAATGGCTTTAAAGGCCGCATTTTCCACAAGGTCTGTGTCTTTGCGCTTTTTGGGTGGAATAGAGGTAATGGCGCCAACACATGCATCATAAATAACATCTTCAAATGGGTGCCCGTCATTTGTGTCATTTGGCAGGCCATGAAATGCCATGTCTATTTCATCCGCCATATTGCCGTGTCTGTCTATAACGATAGAACAAGTAACAATACCAGTATAGGCAAGCTTGCGGCGTTCTTTCACGCCAATCTCGTCTTCTGTACCAATAATTTTTGCGTCTTTATAAATACGGCCAACGCGCGCTTCGCCAATCACTTCTGCATTGCCGGGTGCTAGGCGCAAAATATCGCCATTTCGAATGGGTGCAACTTGTGGCACGCCAATTTCGCCAGCCAGTTTTGCATGCGCTGATAAGTGCGCGGCTTCGCCATGCACTGGCACAGAAATGGTAGGCTGAACCCAAGAGTACATTTTTTTCAATTCGTGAATGCGTGGGTGACCAGACACATGCACTAATTCTTCTTTATCTGTAATAATCTCAACACCGCGTTCAATGAACTGGTTCATTATGTTTAGGATTGGCTTTTCGTTGCCTGGAATAGTGCGCGAAGAAAAGATAACCGTATCACCCGCTGCTAAATGCACACGTGGGTGTTCGTCTCTTGCAAGTTTAGCAATTGCCGCTCTGTCTTCGCCTTGGCTACCTGTACAAATGATAACAATGCGATTGCGATCGATTGAAACAAATTCCTCTTCGCTCACAAATTCTTCCAGGCCATCTAAATAACCAAGCTCGTCTGCCACTTCGCATACACGTCTAATAGAGCGCCCCATTAACATGACACGGCGCCCTACACTTTGGGCGGCTTGCGCAATAGAGCGAATGCGCCCAACATTTGAAGAGAATGTGGTTAGTGCTACACGCCCTGATGTTTTTTCAATGATTTGGGCAAGGCTTTTTGACACTTCTTGCTCAGATTCAGATACGCCGTCGCGCATTGCATTTGTTGAATCGCAAACAAGCGCTAACACACCCTCTTTGTCCAAACGCGTAAATTGCGCTTGGTCTGTGTCTGCGCCCAAGGTTGGTGCGTCGTCTAATTTCCAATCGCCAGTATGAATGACATTGCCAAGTGGTGTTTTAATGGCAAGCGATACAGGCTCTGGTATTGAGTGCGTTACGTGCACTGCCTCAATTGCAAATGCGCCGATATTAAACGTGTCGCCAGCGCGATAAACTTCTATGTCTATCTTTTGGGCATCGCGTTCAGATTCAAGTTTTGCCTCTAACATGCCAGCCGTAAAAGGTGTGCAATAAACTGGCATTCTAAATTCTGGCCATAGAGCCAGAAGAGCGCCATAATGGTCTTCGTGCGCATGCGTAATGACAATGGCTTTTAGCTTATTGCCAAGCTCTTTTGCAAAGCTGATATCTGGCAAGACCAAATCAACGCCCGGTAATTCAGCACCTGGAAAAGTTACACCGCAATCGACCATTATCCATTCGCGGTCTTTTTCGCTGCCAAAGCCATAAAGGCCAAGGTTCATACCAATTTCGCCAACGCCGCCTAGGGGCACAAATAAGAGTTCTGAATTTTTCATGATGTCCTTATGCCCAGCCTTGAGCGTTTATGCAAAGAATATATCTGCAACTGATATTTTATGATTGATGCCATTGCCATCTAACAATAGCAACATGCCATTCTCATCTAGCCCTTCAAACATGCCTGTAATTGTTTTGCTTGTGCCTTTATCACTCAAACTTACCTTTATGGGTGTGTTTAGGCCTGCCGCACTTTTTAGCCAATCAGCACGAATACTGGCAAATCCCTCGCCTGCATCCCATTGTTCAAAACGCTTTGCAAAACTATTGGCGAGTGCAAAAAAGGTACTTTCAGCATCTGTTTCAATTGCTGCGTCTTGTAGAGAGATTGCAGGATAGAGTGTTTCGTTTGGAAATTTCACAACATTAATGCCAATGCCAACAATAATTGCACGCCCTTGTTGTAGCATGTGGTTTTCTAGCAATATGCCAGAGACTTTTTTTCCATTTAACAAAACGTCATTTGGCCATTTAAGTTCGACCCTATTTGAACTTGATGCATTTAAGCTATTGATCGCATCTAAAATAGCAAGGCTTGCCACAAATGTGAGTGTGTGAAGGTGTTTGTCTTCGCCTGGATTTGTGAGCAATAAAGATGCAAATAGATTTCCATTTTCTGAAACCCAGTCGCGGCCTCTACTGCCGCGCCCTGCTTTTTGCTGATTTGCAGTAACCCATAGGCCATTGGCGCCACCAGCTTGTGCTAGATTTAGGCAAGTGGCATTTGTGGAGACAACTTCTTGTTGATGTGCGCGCGAATAGCCTTTTGGTAATTCGCGCTCATTCGTGATTGGCAGTTTGCCACTCACTTAGAAGAATGATCCTGAAGCAATGGTTGTTACGTCAAACAATTGACCCGCAAAAAGAACATACAACACAATGAACAGCGTACTTGCACCAAGTACCAAACGAAGTTCATTTGCCATTGGCAAGAAGCCTTCTTCGTGCTCGCTTTCTGGGTTGTCAAACCACATTACTTTCACGATGCGAATGTAATAGAAACAACCAACAACACTGGCCAATACGCCAATAACTGCAAGGGCAATTAAATTTGCGTCAATTGCGGCAACAAATACAAAGTATTTAGCAAAGAAACCGCCAAGAGGTGGAATGCCAGCAAGTGAGAACATTAGAACTGTTAGACATACCGCTAAAATTGGGTGTGTTTTTGCGAGGCCTGTTAGATCGCTAATTTCTTCAACCATGCCTGATTTTTTGCGCATGGCTAAAATACAAGCAAAGGTGCCAAGTGTCATGATCATATAGATGGTCATATATAAAATAACGCCATTAACACCAGCTTGTGTGCCTGCTGCCAAACCTACAAGCGCAAAGCCCATATGCCCGATAGAAGAATATGCCATTAGGCGTTTGATATTGGTTTGGCCAATAGCTGCAAATGCACCCAAAACCATAGAAGCGATTGAGATGAACACAATGATCTGTTGCCAGTCATGCGTTACGCTTTCAAATGCGCCCATCGTAACGCGTACAAGCAATGCCATAGCGGCCACTTTTGGCGCGGCTGCAAAGAAGGCAGTAACAGGCGTTGGTGCGCCCTCATAAACATCTGGTGTCCACATATGAAATGGAACGGCAGAAATTTTAAACGATAGACCAGCTAGAATAAAAGCTAGACCAAAGATAAGACCAACAGAACGCTGTGAACTTGAAAGCGCATCTGCAATGCCTGCAAAGTCTGTGTGGCCTGTATAGCCATAAGCCAGCGAAATACCGTATAGCAACATGCCAGAAGACAAGGCGCCAAGCACAAAATACTTAAGACCAGCTTCTGCAGCTTTTGGTGAGTTTCTATTAATTGCAGCACATACGTATAAGCTAAGCGATTGCAGCTCTAAGCCAAGATACAGCGTAATCATGTCTGATGCAGAAATCATGATCATCATGCCGGTTGTGGCGAGCACAACAAGAATTGGATATTCAAAGCGCTCAAATTTTTCACGGCGCATATAGGTGACCGACATTGCAATTGTGAGTGCAGAGCCAATAAGCGCTAATATCTTCATGTAGCGTGCAAAATCATCAAGAATGAAGGCGCCATGCATTGCAGTGCCCTCGCCCTGTAGACGGAAAAGAACAACACCTGCAATGACAAGCAGTGCTAAGGCTAAACCTGTCACTAAGGTGGTAGCAGAGCGACCAGAAAACACACCAATCATTAGCAAGACCATAGCACCAATTGCTAGCACCAATTCTGGTGCTGCAAAGGATAAATTAGGTATATCAAATACGGACAACATATATCTGTCTCTCAATTCTATCTTTAATTAATGACCGGCAGCTTTAGTCATGCTGCCTGCTGCTTCAATCGCAGTTTGATAATTTGCAACCAATGCTTCAACAGAAGCGTTCGTTACATCGAATACGGGTGTTGGATATACGCCATAGAAAATCACAAGGATAATCAATGGGAATAGCAATAGTTTTTCTCTTGTCGAAATATCCATGATTGATTTTAGAGATTCTTTTTCAAGAGCACCAAAGACAACACGGCGATATAGATACAGCGCATAAACCGCAGATAAGATAACGCCAGTGGTTGCAAAGAATGCAAGCCAAGTGTTTTCTTTAAATGCGCCTAGCAGCACTAAGAATTCGCCAACAAAACCAGATGTGCCTGGAAGACCAACATTTGCCATTGTTAAAATAAGGAAGATCACCGCATATTTTGGCATTCTGTTTACAAGGCCACCATAAGCGGCGATGTCTCTTGTATGCATGCGATCATAAACTACCCCCACACATAAGAACAATGCACCAGAAATAAGACCATGCGATAGCATTTGGTAGATAGCGCCCTGCACACCATAAATATTGGCTGTAAATATACCAAGCGTTACATAGCCCATATGCGCCACTGAAGAATAAGCAATTAGCTTTTTAATGTCTTCTTGTGCAAGTGCTACAAGCGATGTGTAGATGATAGCGATGATTGAAAGCACATATACATATGGTGCAAAATCAAAACTTGCTAATGGGAACATAGGAAGCGAAAATCTTAAGAAGCCATAGCCGCCCATTTTTAGCAAAACACCAGCCAAAATAACCGAGCCAGCTGTTGGCGCTTCAACGTGCGCATCTGGCAGCCAAGTGTGCACTGGCCACATTGGCATTTTGATTGCAAAAGATGCAAAGAATGCCAGCCATAGCCATGTTTGAAGACTTGGATCAAATTTGGTTTCTAGCAATACAGTTATGTCTGTTGTGCCTGTTGTCCAGTACATTGCCATCATTGCAAGCAGCATAAGCACTGAGCCTAGCAACGTGTATAGGAAGAATTTGTAAGATGCATAAACGCGGCGCTTGCCACCCCAAACACCAATGATCAAGAACATTGGAATTAGGCCTGCTTCGAAGAAGATGTAAAACACCATCATGTCGAGTGCACAAAACACACCAATCATGAATGTTTCTAAGATCAAGAATGCAATCATATATTCTTTGACGCGGTGCTCAATAGAGGTCCAGCTGGCAAGAATACAAAATGGCATAAGGAACGTTGTTAGAATAACAAACAACATTGAAATGCCATCAACGCCCATGTGATAGCTCATGAAGCCATCAATCCAGTCGTATTTTTCGACCATTTGGAAGCCGCTTTGCGTATTGTCAAAGCCCATCCAAATACCCATTGAAAGTACGAAGGTAATGAGGGTTGTAAGCAACGTAACATTTCTAATGTTACGCTTTGCAATTTCGCTGTCCACTGGAATTGGCGCAATGATAAGCGCACCAATTAAGGGCAGAAATGTTACAATTGAGAGAATATTCCAGTCAGTCATTTTATTATCCTGCCCCGCCAAACATTGCCCATGTAATTAGGGCAGCGATACCGATTAGCATTGCGAATGCGTAGTGATAGAGAAATCCAGATTGCAGCTTAACAGCTCTTGCACTTATAGACTGCACTCGAGCAGCTATGCCATTTGGACCAAAGCCATCAATTAGCCAGCCATCGCCTTTTTTCCATAAGAAGTGACCAAGCCATTTTGAAGGGCGTACAAATAGGAAATCGTAGATTTCATCGACATACCATTTGTTCAACAAGAACTGATACAAAGCTGGTTGTTGGCGCGCCAACTCTTTTGGCATGCCAGTGTCTTTGATGTAAAACCAATATGCAGTGATAAAGCCAAGCAACATTGAAACGAATGGTGCAAGTTTTACCCATAGAGGCACATGGTGGAATGTTTCTAGAATTTTGTTGTTTTCACCTGCAAACAGAGCAGTTTTCCAGAACGTATTATACCAAGCCTCGTGATGGGTTGAAACTTCGTGACCCGTGAATGCTGTATAGAATGCAACACCTGCAAACAATGCGCCAATAGCAAGTACGTATAATGGAATCAGCATTACATTTGGCGATTCATGCACATGGCCCATTACATCTGCAGATGCGCGTGGTTTGCCATGGAATGTCATGAAGATTAGGCGCCATGAATAGAAGCTCGTGAATAGAGCCGCCACAATGAGCATGCCTGTTGCAAAGCCTGCAAACATATTTGTGCCAACAAATGCGCTTTCAATGATTGCATCTTTTGAGAAGAAGCCAGCTGTACCAATATAAGTGCCTGGAATACCAAGACCCGTTAGCGCAACTGTACCAATAATCATCATCCAATATGTTTTTGGAATGTGCTTTCTAAGGCCACCCATGCGGCGCATATCTTGTTCGTCTGATACTGCGTGAATGACAGAACCAGCACCCAAGAACAGTAACGCTTTAAAGAATGCGTGTGTGAACAAGTGGAAGATTGCAGGGCCATAAGCGCCCACACCAAGTGCTACAAACATATAGCCAAGCTGCGAACATGTAGAATAAGCAATTACGCGTTTGATATCGTTTTGTACTAGACCAACTGTTGCCGCGAAGAACGCAGTTAGTGCACCCATAAAGGTTACAATTGATAGAGCAGTTTGTGAAAATTCAAACACTGGTGACATGCGCGCTACTAAGAACACGCCTGCTGTTACCATTGTAGCTGCGTGAATAAGCGCCGACACAGGTGTTGGGCCTTCCATCGCGTCTGGTAGCCATGTGTGCAACAAGAATTGTGCAGATTTACCCATCGCGCCCATGAACAGAAGTAGGCAGATAATGGTTAGAGCTGATTGATTGTCTAGCTGATAGCCCAGGAAGGTTAGCGCTGTTGCGCCCTCGCCGCCTGCCTGTCCAGCTTGAGCAAATCCTTCTACGCTTGCAAAGATTGAAGAGAACTCAATTGAGTCAAACAAAATGTAAATGCCAAAGATGCCAAGTGCAAAGCCAAAGTCACCCACACGGTTGACCACAAAGGCTTTCATGGCTGCAGCATTGGCTGATGGTTTTTTGAACCAAAAACCAATCAACAAATAAGATGCCAAGCCAACGCCTTCCCAGCCAAAGAACATCTGCAATAGATTGTTCGATGTAACCAGCATTAACATTGCGAATGTAAACAGTGACAAATATGCAAAGAAACGTGGACGATGTGGATCGTGATGCATGTAGCCAATTGAATACATATGCACCAATGAAGACACTGTGTTTACAACAACCAGCATAACAACGGTTAGCGTATCTATTCTAAATGACCAATTAGCGCTTAAATCACCAACATTTAGCCAGTCTAATACCGGCACAATTTGCGGTTCGTTAGCGCCAAAGCCAACATTGAAAAATGCAATCCATGAAAGAACAGCAGAGATCATCAAAAAGCCAGTAGTGATATATTCACATGCTTTAGATCCAAGCGTCTTTGCAAAAAGACCCGCAGTTAAAAACCCTAGAAGTGGCAGAAATACAATTGCGTGATACATGTCTTAGCCCTTCATCATATTTACATCTTCAACCGCGATGGTGCCGCGGTTACGGAAGAAGACTACAAGAATAGCAAGGCCAATAGCAGCTTCTGCAGCTGCTACAGTTAAAACGAGCAGTGCAAAGATTTGCCCCATTAGATCGCCTAAATGCTGTGAGAAAGCCACAAAATTTAGGTTCACTGAAAGCAAGATAATCTCAATCGACATGAGAATGATGATGACGTTTTTTCTATTTAGAAAAATGCCAAGCATTCCGATGGTAAAAAGCATCGCGCTTACTGCTAGATAGTGGGAAATTCCTATTTCCATGTCTTGATCTTTTCTTTGTCTTTTCGTTTAAATCTTAATTCGTAACTTGTCTTGGCGGGTTAAATACCCTTCCCGCTTTCAACATTTTTATTTTCAATCGCTGTTTTTGGATCACGTGCAATTTGTGTTCCAATGTCTTGGCGACGTACATTTGGTTTGTGATTTAGGGTCAGCACAATTGCGCCAATCATAGCGACTAGCAATATTAGACCAGCAATTTGGAAGAAGAAAATATACTTGGTGTATAAAACAGAGCCAATTGCCTCAATGTTTGAAACACCATCAGGCCCTGCCATTTCTGGTATTGGCTGCGTGCCACCACTAACCGCGCCTGGTGCAAAAGCCCAAGAACCCATAACCATTAAAAGTTCTGCTAGAACAATAAAGCCAACAAGGCCGCCTATTGGCAAATATTGTAAGAAGCCGTTGCGTAGTTCTGCAAAATCAACGTCTAACATCATAACAACGAATAAAAACAGCACAGCAACCGCGCCAACATACACAACGATTAAGAGCAGTGCTAAAAACTCTGCGCCCGTTAGCATGAACAAGCCTGCTGCATTTACAAATGCCAGAATTAGAAACAACACTGAGTGTACAGGATTGCGCGATGAAATCACCATAAAGGCTGATGCCACTGCAATCGCTGCGAAGATATAAAAGAATATCGCCTGTACTACCATTTTAACTTCCGTCCACTTTCAAGTGTTCTATTTTGTTTTGCTTAAGCAAGAGCGCTTAGCGATAAGGTGAATCTAGTTTAATGTTGCGTGCAAGTTCACGTTCCCAGCGCGCACCATTTTCTAGTAATTTGTCTTTGTCGTAATAAAGTTCTTCGCGTGTCTCTGTTGCAAACTCAAAATTTGGTCCTTCAACAATAGCGTCCACTGGGCATGCTTCTTGGCAAAAACCACAATAGATGCATTTTACCATATCAATGTCATAGCGCACGGTGCGGCGTGTGCCGTCATTGCCACGTGGGCCTGCTTCAATTGTAATGGCTTGTGCTGGGCAAATTGCTTCACATAATTTGCAAGCAATACAGCGCTCTTCACCATTTGGATATCTGCGAAGTGCGTGCTCACCACGAAAACGCGGGCTAACTTCACCTTTTTCAAAAGGATAGTTGATTGTGGCTTTTGGCTTAAAGATATAGCTGATTGTCAGGCCAAAGGCTTTGACAAATTCAATCAATAAAAGCGACTTTGCAGCATGTACTAAACCCATGAGTTAAGCTCCGAATTTTTTGCTGAAATAATAGTTTCAAATCTCATTAGTGCGCCCACCCCGTAAATTGAAGTACAGCAGCAACGATAACAACCATTGCAAGTGATAGCGGCAAGAACACTTTCCAGCCAAGACGCATTAATTGGTCGTAACGGTAGCGAGGTACAAAAGCTCTAACCATTGCCATGCAGAAGAAGACAAAGAGAACTTTTAGTAAGAACCAAATAGCACCTGGCACCCAGTTTAGAACCGGAATATCGATGATTGGTAACCAGCCACCCAAGAAGAGAATAGTTGTTAATGCGCACATCAAGATGATGGCAACAAATTCGCCAAGGAAGAACAGCAAGAACATTGTTGATGAATATTCAACCATGTGACCTGCAACTAATTCTGATTCAGCTTCTGGCAAATCAAATGGCGGACGGTTTGTTTCAGCAATCGCTGAAATGAAGAACATGATGAATGCTGGGAACAACGGCAACCAATACCAGTCTAAGAAAGAGCCCGGCATGCCAAGCATTGTGCCAAAGCCAGTTTGCTGAGACATAACAATGTCCGTTAGGTTCATAGAACCTGCACACAATAGAACTGTAATGATGATGAAGCCCATTGAAACTTCATAAGAAACCATTTGAGCTGCAGAACGCAAACACGCAAGGAAAGCGTATTTTGAATTAGATGCCCAGCCGCCCATAATAATGCCGTATACTTCTAGCGAAGAAATGGCAAAAACAAATAGAATACCCAAATTAATGTCGGCGACCGCCCAGCCTGGTGCAATTGGAATAACTGCCCAAGAAGAAAGCGCAAGCACTGCAGTAATAAGCGGCGCTATAACAAACACTGCCTTTGAAGATGATGCAGGAATGATTGGCTCTTTTAGCACAAATTTCAGCAAATCGGCAAAAGACTGCAATAGCCCCCAAGGACCCACTACATTTGGGCCACGGCGCATTTGCACAGCCGCAAAAATTTTACGGTCAGCGTAAAGAATATACGCAGTAAAGAGCAGTAAAATAACAAGCAATAAAACTGAATGCCCAATGATCCATAAAGCTGGAATTACATAGGTTGTTAGAAATTCTTCCATGTCCCTACTCCGCTGCTTTGTTTATGGTTTGAGAAAACTCTTTTGAACATTCTGCCATTACTTTTGAAGCTCTACAAATTGCATTTGTCATATGAAAATCTGAAACAGGTGAAACAAAATTCGCTTTTGTTACTTTGCCAGCTTTCTTTGCCAAGGCTTTTACATCTTCAATGTCGCCAGTTGCAACATCATCTAGCTGAGCAAAGTGTGGATATTGAGCGTATA
>JBGCEA010000005.1:0-7108 GCA_045105915.1 Nitratireductor sp. | reverse complement strand
GAGTTGATAATTTGGTCAATCGCCTGCATAGCAAAGTTGAATGTCATAAATTCAACAATTGGCTTCAAGCCAGCCATAGCAGCGCCCACACCAATACCAGCAAAGCCATGCTCAGTAATAGGTGTATCAATAACGCGCTTTGCGCCAAACTCATCTAGTAAGCCTTGCGTAATTTTATAAGCGCCCTGATATTCAGCAACTTCTTCGCCCATAACAAATACGTCTTGATCTTTGCGCATTTCTTCTGCCATTGCAGAATTTAGCGCTTCACGCACAGTCATAGAAACCATCTGTGTTCCTGCTGGAATGTCTGGATCGTTTTCCACTTCAACGCTAACAGGTTTTGCATTTGCTGGCACACTTGGCGCGGCATCTGCTGTAGCTGCTACAGGTTGTGCTTGTTCAGTGCTTGCAGGCGCTGCAGTTGGTGCTTCAATGCTAGACGCATCTTCGCCTTCTTCTGCAAGTACAGCAATAACTTCATTTACCTTCACGCCCTCAGAGCCTTCAGAAACTAAAATTTTTGCAATAACACCTTCATCAACCGCTTCAACTTCCATTGTCGCTTTATCGGTTTCAATTTCAGCAATCACATCGCCGGCGCCAACACTGTCGCCTTCTTTAACGAGCCATTTTGCTAAATTGCCTTCTTCCATTGTTGGCGAAAGAGCGGGCATGAGAATATTTACTGGCATGTCTTTCCCCTACTTCAAAATATCTGTGTAAAGCTCAGACGGATCTGGCTCAGGATTTGTTTGTGAAAACTCAGCAGCTTCTGCAACAATTGCACGTACCTGCTTATCGATGTCTTTTAACTTTGCTTCATCTGCAATGCCGCTATCAAGAAGGCGCTGTCTAACCTGCTCAATTGGATCGCTTTCTGCACGCATTTTTTGAACTTCATCTTTTGTGCGATATTTTGCAGGATCAGACATAGAGTGACCACGATAGCGATAAGTCTGCATTTCTAAAATAATCGGACCTTCACCAGCTCTGCAATATGCAACAGCTTGATCAGCCGCAGCTGCAACCGCTCTAACATCCATACCATCTACTTGCATGCCAGGAATGTTAAAAGAAGAACCGCGCTGCGAAAAGTCAGTCAAAGCAGATGCACGAGAGACCGAAGTACCCATCGCATATCTGTTATTTTCAATAATAAAGATTACAGGCAGCTTCCAAAGCGATGCCATATTCATGCACTCATACACTTGGCCTTGGTTTGAAGCACCATCACCAAAATATGTTAAAGATACATTGTCGTTTTCACGATACCAATTGGCAAAGCCAAGACCAGCACCTAAAGACACTTGCGCGCCTACAATGCCATGACCGCCATAAAAGTTCTTTTCTTTAGAAAACATATGCATAGAACCGCCCTTACCGCGCGAATAAACACCTTCGCGTCCCGTAAGTTCGGCCATAACGCCTTTTGGATCCATACCACATGCAAGCATATGACCATGATCGCGATAAGCAGTAATAACTTGATCGCCCTCTTTTAGCGCTTGCTGCATGCCTGTAACAACGGCTTCTTGGCCAATATAAAGGTGACAAAAACCACCAATAACGCCCATGCCATATAATTGGCCCGCTTTTTCTTCAAAACGACGAATTTCAAGCATATCTCTATACGCTTTAAATTCCTGCTCCTCTGAAAAGTTCAAAGGCTTAGGTGCCACCATTTTAAAATTTGAGTCTGTTTTTGTAGGCGTTTGCTTTAAACGCGGCGCCTTTTTCTTAGACTTGCTAACAGCCATTTATTACTCCCATACGATTGGCCAAATTACCAATCTGAATTGCTAAAAGGTATTTTGCTCATTAAAGGACATCATAACACTCAAAACAAGTAGTACAATTGCAAATTTTGCAATGCTCGACATAGCTAACTTACTAATATATATAGATTTTCAGTTTATTAACATAAATTAGGTTAATTATCTAAATTAACTAATTTGGCTTTAATTGTGTCTTGTATTGAGAATCATAAAAAAGAAATATTAAGTCAAAACAGTTTGTTTAATCAGTCGTATAAAACAACAACTTCATTTTCCCCCGCCATGCCAAGAACATAGCGTGCATTTTCATCCAAAGCATCTGCTTCAATTGTACCATCCGTCAACTGACCAACACGGTGCTCTAGCATCATTCTTTTCTTCTTAATGCTGGCCAACTCCATATTGAGTTCAGAGGCCTTAATATCCATCGCTCTCATAACGTGCACACCATAAGTGCCAGTTTGTGCGTGGTGTATAAAATAAGCAATTACGAGCGCTGAGAATGCCGGAATAATAAAACCGGATAATTTGCTATTTTTACGCTGACGTGTGGCCAATACAGTTTCCCAAAGTTACGCATAGGAATTAAGTCAGGTCTTAGCCAACAAACAGCCATTACCAACATGATGTATAGAACCTAATAAAAGTCGCTTAAATAATAGTTTAGGAACATGCATAACAAGAAGTTAATTTTCATATTACAGCCAAGAATGATGAATTTTTCAAGAAAAACCAAACGCTAGGCACAAAAAACCCGCCCTGATGAAACAAAAGCTCAACAAAGGCGGGTTTGGAATTTTTAAACTAGATTAGCTTTTTAAAATAGAATGCCCAGCATAAACCGCTGCATTGCCCAACTCTTCTTCAATACGAATAAGTTGGTTATATTTTGCCAACCGGTCAGAGCGCGCAAGTGAGCCCGTTTTAATTTGACCGCAATTCGTAGCAACCGCTAAATCTGCAATTGTTGCATCTTCAGTTTCGCCAGAACGGTGTGACATAACACAAGTATAAGAAGCACGGTGCGCCGTATCTACTGCGTCCATCGTCTCAGACAAAGTACCAATCTGGTTCACTTTGATAAGGATCGAGTTTGCAACAGATTTCTTGATACCATCACGAAGGCGCTCAGAATTTGTAACAAACAAATCATCACCCACAATCTGGCATTTAGCGCCTGAAAGTTCAGTGTGAATTTTCCAACCTTCCCAGTCATCTTCGCTCATGCCATCTTCAATTGAAATGATTGGATAATCATTGACCAATTTATCAAGATATTCAGCTTGCTCTTTAGGTGAGCGTGTTACGCCCTCGCCCTTATAAACATAATTGCCATCTTTAAAGAATTCTGTTGCCGCGCAATCCATAGCAAGGAACATGTCTTTGCCAGGTGTGTAACCAGCCTTTTTAATAGATTCCATAACAAAATCTAAAGCCGCTTCTGCAGAATTGATGTTAGGTGCAAAACCGCCCTCATCACCAACAGCAGTCGAATGACCAGCAGCATGTAAATCTTTTTTCAAAGTGTGGAACACTTCTGCGCCCATACGAACAGCTTCTTTAATAGAAGTTGCTCCAACAGGCATAATCATGAATTCTTGAAAATCGATTGGGTTATCAGCGTGCTCACCACCATTGATGATATTCATCATTGGAACAGGCAAGACATGCGCATTAGCGCCGCCAACATAGCGATACAGCGACAGACCCGCAGATTCTGCAGCAGCTTTAGCAGCAGCCAGCGAAACGCCTAAAATAGCATTTGCGCCCAAACGAGATTTGTTTGGCGTGCCATCAAGATCAATCATTTCTTTATCGATTGCCAATTGATCATCGCACTCAATACCAATGAGTTGATCCGCAATTTCGCCATTTACAGCTTCAACAGCTTTTAATACGCCTTTACCAAGATAGCGATCGCCACCATCTCTAAGTTCAACAGCTTCGTGCGCACCAGTAGAAGCGCCAGAAGGCACAGCAGCACGACCAAATGCGCCATCTTCTAATGTCACATCTACTTCAACTGTTGGGTTGCCGCGGCTATCTAAAATTTCTCTTGCAATGATATCTACTATTGCAGCCATTGATTGCTCCTTGAGTATATGATGAGAGCGAATGATCGCTCAGATTGGGAGGTCTCCAAATCGGAGATGACTGATAGAGGTTTAATATTAAACCCCTTATCTCAGCCAGAGACGCGATACCTCGAAACGAAACAAAATGCAATTTTTTGAAGGCATATAATCGGCAATCTTTGCCACATTCTTTCTAAAATACCTTGAAAGAAACAAATTTTCGCCATTTTTCAGCCCAAACGGCTCCCTCTTTTACCTTTAAGAGTTTTTTAACCATAAAAAATATCAGTTAATTTGTAACATAAGGTAGCGAGCATATGAAAATGAAACAAACAACAACGCATGATAATGCAAGCGCGGCTACATTTGGTGAAAACAGCAATAGTGAATATACAACAAAAATAAATACACGCCTTGCAATGTTACAAGGCATTTTAATTCCAACCATTCTATGCGTTGCAGGTATTTTGACCTTTTCAAGTTTACCTGCAAATTCGCAAACAGTGTCTTGTGCAACAGCTGGTACAACAGCAGAGTTTACAATTTGTAATGATGAAGACCTAGTTGTGCTTGATGAGCAGATGGGCAATATTTTGAACGTGACACTTGCAAATCAGCCTACCAAGCCACAGCGCCAAGCCATAAACAAATCTCAAAACTTATGGAATATCAGACGCACTGACTGCGCCAGTAACAATCAGTGTTTGAAAGATTTATATGCTGGCCGCATAGACGAATTGGCAGCAACTGGCCCAAATTTAACTGCCTTTTCACCAGAATAAAAGCAGCCAAAAAGCGCGTTTGAAACTGTTTAGCCTTTCACAATGGCATCAATCGCCATCATGTTTTCAAGCAATGGCTTCATCTCGTGTAAGCGCATCATGTTAGGTCCATCAGATGAAGTGGTATTATCTGGGTCTTCATGACACTCGATGAATACGCCCCCAACACCCACAGCAATCGCAGCTCTTGCAAGTGGTGGAACCATTGTTCTGTCACCACCAGAAGTACCGCCCTGCCCACCTGGGCTTTGCACAGAATGGGTCGCATCAAACACGATTGGCGCACCCGTTTGCTCTGCCATAATAGGTAAGGCACGCATATCAGACACAAGTGTATTATAACCAAAGCTAGCGCCGCGCTCAGTAACTAATACATTTGCATTGCCGCTATCCGTTATTTTTTTAACAACATTCTTCATGTCCCAAGGCGCTAAAAACTGCCCTTTTTTAACATTTATAACAGCGCCTGTTTTAGCAGCTGCAATCAACAAATCTGTTTGACGGCACAAAAAGGCCGGTATTTGCAATACATCAACGTGCTGGCTAACTAATTCGCATTGTTCTGCTGTGTGTATGTCGGTTAAAACTTTAACGCCCAGCTCTTTGCGCAAATCATCAAAAATTGGCATTGATTCTTCAAGGCCAGTACCGCGCGAACTATCAATGCTCGTACGATTTGCTTTATCGTAGCTAGATTTATAAACAAATCCCAAACCAAGTTCAGCAGTGATCTCTTTTAATGCTCCCGCCATATCAAACGCATGTTGGCGGCTTTCTAACTGGCAAGGCCCAGCAATAAGTGAAAATGGCACATTTTGTCCAAATACTGCTTCGCCAACTTTTACTTCAGCATTTGCGCCGATTGTAGATTTTGTCATTTTCTTGCTTTCATAAAATTATGCTTTTTCAAAAGCAATCAAACAGCTTTGGCCAAGTGCAGGTTCAACAATCAAACGATTAGCAACCATCTTGGTTTTAATTTTCGACTTTTTCAAAAATGCTTCACATTTTTCTAAATTGCGAACACCAATCACATAACCGCGAAATCTAAGGCCGCGCGAATGACAACCTTTTTTAATGCCAAAATAAGCATTCAAACCGGCCGCATTATAAACACCAACATTGGCATTTGCCGTTTGAATATCCATGCCAAATGAATGCGAATTAACTTCGCGCTGATTAATGACTTCTTGCAAAATATACTGAAAGTCAGACGGCACTGGTTCGCTTAAAATGACTTCTTTTATGCCAAGCGCACCATTTTTGTGTTTTTGTAATTTTGCCTTATCAACCACTGGCGGATTAACGCGCTCGCATGTGAAAAAGAAACTGTCTGGCGAGCGCAAATCACTCGCAAAAGCTAGCTTAAACCCAGCTTTGGAAATATTGCCATTGCCATCATCTACATCTCGCATGAATTTTAGCATTTTGCCGGCACTAATGCCCTCTTTCACAAAATGCTTATGATCTTTTTCAGCATCTTGAGTACCAAACACGAGCCCCGAAAACCCTTCATGGCCTTTACGAAACCTAAAGGCTTGATCGCGGCGTACAAATTCATTGCCCTTTAGAGCAGCCGCCTCGCAAGTTTCGCGGTGGCCAATAGCAAGTGGTTCTAAATAAGTATCATCTTTAAAGAACACACAGCAGTTCTCTGTGCCAAAGGGATGGCGCGCATCTGGCGCTACACTAAAGCCAAGCTGGCTTAAGCGTTCACGTGCAATTTCTAAATTGGTAACTGGCAAGACTAAATGATCTAGTGGCTTTGCTTGTTTCACAATGCTCACATTTTTCTTCTTCACAGCCATTATAACACTCATTTATTATTAAATTTATCTAGCAAATATTTGCCTCATTCATGGTGCGAATGCAAGCTGGATAAATCAAAGAAGAATTGAGTTGCAAACTTAGCAACCCAATTTTCAATTTAAACCAAGCGGCTTTGCTCAATTGCAGCGCCAATAAAGCTTTCAAACAATGGATGAGGATCAAAGGGGCGCGATTTTAGCTCTGGATGATATTGCACGCCAATAAACCAAGGATGCACATCACGTGAATATTCAACAGTCTCTGGCAAAATACCATCAGGAGACATGCCAGCAAAAATCAATCCAGCGGCTTCTAGCTTTTCTTTGTAATCAATATTCACTTCATATCTATGGCGGTGACGCTCCGAAATATCAGTCGTACCATAAATTTCTGCAATTAAAGAGCCTTCTTTGAGTGTATTTTTATAAGCGCCAAGGCGCATAGTGCCACCCATATCGCCAGCTTCTTTACGCTTTTCAAGCTCGTTGCCTTTAAGCCATTCTGTCATAAGGCCAACAACAGGTTCGCCTTCTTTACCTTCAAACTCAGTTGACACGGCATTTTCAATGCCAGCTAAATTACGAGCAGCTTCTATGCACGCCATTTGCATGCCATAGCAAATACCAAGATATGGCACTTTGTTTTCGCGCGCATAAGTTACGGC
>JBGCEA010000004.1:0-3167 GCA_045105915.1 Nitratireductor sp. | reverse complement strand
GGCAAACAAATTGATGCTTTTTCATTTCGTGAAATGCGCCAGTTACGAGACCAAATGCAAGTTGTGTTTCAAGACCCCTATGGCTCATTAAGCCCTAGAATGAGTGTTGGAGAAATCATCTCAGAAGGTTTGAAAATACACGAGCCTAGCTTAACAGCAGATGAGCGAGATGAACGCGTTGTGAGAGCGCTAGAAGAAACTGGCTTGGATGCCAGCACGCGCCATCGCTATCCGCATGAATTTTCTGGCGGGCAACGCCAGCGCATAGCAATTGCGCGCGCTATTGTTTTGAAGCCAAAATTCATAATGCTAGATGAGCCAACTTCAGCGCTAGATATGAGCGTACAAGCACAAGTGGTAGATTTGCTGCGCGACTTGCAAGACAAATATGATCTCTCATATGTCTTTATTTCTCATGATTTGAAAGTTGTAAGAGCGCTTGCCAATGAAGTGATTGTTATGAAACTTGGCAAAGTGGTTGAACAGGGTGAGACGCGCCAAATTTTTGAAAACCCAAAAACAGATTATACAAAAGCGCTTATGGCTGCAGCATTTGATTTAGATGCATCTAGCAATATTGATATCAATCAATAAAATTAAAGATCAAGTTTTGGTGGGCGTCTTACACCAATAGGCTGTGCGTATAGGCTGGCAATTCTTGTAATCGCTTGATCTAAGGGCTCGCTAATTACGCTCATTGAATAGCCATTTGCGTGAAGCAAAAATTGCCGTCCTTCTTTGTTTTTACCTTGGCAGATACCAACATGGCCTTTCCAAAATATTAGATCACCACGCAGCATATTAGACCAGTCTTTGGTTGCATCTATAGGCTCACCAATGGTGGCTGCTTGCATGTCAGAATCGCGCAGCACATCTACGCCGCTCATTCTAAGTGCTATTTGCACAAGACCAGAACAGTCTATGCCAAAGGCGCTTGCCCCACCCCACAAATAGGGCGTGTGAATAAGTGTTTCTGCAATGCTTACATAGTCTTTGGCAAATTGGGTTACAGGCCATAAATGATCTGCGATCACGGCTTCGCCGCCCTCTAAAATATTGTATTTTGTGCCTCTTACTTCTTCTTCGCCAACCACTGTTAAGCGCGAAGCGAGCGAGCGATAACCAATGCGAGGTTTTTTCATATCGGGTTGAGAATATAAAAACGTGCGTGGCACCTTTACCCAATGAGAGGCACCTTTAAATCCCACCGAAACATTTGCAGATTTTGTCCAGCCCACAAACCCGTCTCTAACGCATTGTATCCAAGACCAGCCGTTAGTTGATTCAAAAATGTTTACATTTTCGCCAAACAAGATTTGTGTTTGCAGGCCAGCCTTCTCATCTGGCTCGCTCATAATATCTGCAAAAAAACTAACGATACGACCAGAAGCACCAATGATGAACTTTTCAGCTTCAACTTGGCCTTCTAGTCTTTTGTCTGCCAACTCGTTTGAATACAAATTCAAACGTTTATCGAGTGGGTTCAGCTTTGGCCATTTATCCATGTTAAAATCCTAGCCTGTATTTGATTTGATAATTTCTTCTGCTTGTTCGCCTATTATGTCTTCTAATTTTTCTAAGAACAATGCGCCCTCTACTGTTCTTTGAATAATGACATTTCTTTTGTCTTTTTCATCTCGTTTACGATCAACCAGATTGAGCGCACCCATGGCATTTAATGCTCTTGTGATAACGGGTTTTGTAACATTCAACTTTGCGGCAAGGCCACGCACAGTGTGTGGTGGCTGCTCTAAATAGATGGTGAGCAAAATTGTAATCTGGCGCAAAGTTAAATCTGGCGCGTCGTCTAACACCTGCGCCAAACTGGTTTGGTGCCACAACTTTAAAACTTGGGTTGAACGCAGATCAATTTGCATTGGTTAAACAATCTAATTATTCGTTGCTCTATTGCTAGCGCATTATTCGTTTCGCTAGCGTTCTAAAATTATTACAAATCGAAATTTAATCAAGCATATTCTCATATGCCTCAATTTATCTATTTTGAATAATTATTTGCCAACACATCAAATAGCGCTCTAATACCTTGCGCCTCACCGCCGACTTGCACCCATGGCTTTGTAGTGGGTGCCCAACCAAACACATCAAAATGTGCCCATGTTATTTTGGGATCGACAAATTTTTGCAAGAACAAAGCCGCGGTAATGCAGCCTGCAAAGCCACCACTACTAATGTGGTTTGTATCCGCGATGGGTGAGTTGAGCATTGGCTTATAAGCAGCCCATAATGGCAATTGCCAAAGCGGATCTGTTTGAGCGTTTGCGGCCTCGTTGATTTGGGTTGCGAGTTTTGCATTGTCTGTAAAAAATGGCGGCAAATCTGGCCCAAGTGCTACACGCGCTGCGCCTGTAAGCGTTGCCATATCGATAATCAGTTCTGGTTTTTCTTCGCTCGCAAATGTAAGTGCATCTGCTAGCACTAACCGCCCTTCGGCATCCGTATTACCAATTTCGACAGAAAGTCCCTTGCGGCTAGATAAAATATCGCCGGGGCGATAGGCGTTTGCTGAGATGTTGTTTTCAACCGCAGGAATTAAAACTCTGAGCCTTACTGGCAATTTTGCTGCCATAATAAGATATGCAAGACCCAGCACATTGGCAGCGCCGCCCATGTCTTTTTTCATGAGCAGCATAGAGTTGCCGGGCTTAATGTTTAGCCCGCCAGTGTCAAAGCAAACGCCCTTGCCAACCAAAGTGATTTTCTTGTGATTTTTATTGCCCCATTTCAAATCAATCAAACGCGGTGCTTTATCGCTGGCGCGCCCAACTGCATGTATCATAGGGAAGTTCTTTTTTAAGAGCGCCTCACCTTTTGTTACCTGAACACTCGCTTTGTAGTTTTTTGCAATTGTTTTAACCGCGCCTTCAAGCTCATCAGGGCCCAAATCATTGGTTGGCGTGTTTATTAAATTACGCACAAGCATAGTGGCTTCTGCCTCGCGCACTAAGGCGGCTTTATTCACCTCACTTGGCAAAACAAGTTTTGCAGCGCTTAATTTGGTGTTTTTGTATTTATCAAATTTATAAGCGCCTAGTAAAAAACCCAAACACGCCAAATGCATGTTTGATGCTTTGCTCGCAAAATAATAATTGCCTTTTGGCAGAACCCGCGAAAGCGCACCTGTATCTCTTGGATCACTTGCATCGCCA
>JBGCEA010000003.1:0-5173 GCA_045105915.1 Nitratireductor sp. | reverse complement strand
AACTTCCATCACCGTGCAAGGTGAGGAAGCTAGGTTTCCAATTCGTCGTATTTTTTGCGTAGGTCGAAATTACGCTGCCCATGCGATTGAGATGGGTAAAGACCCAGAGCGCGATCCGCCATTCTTTTTCACCAAGCCGGCCGATGCTGCTTTTGATGCAGGGACAAAGGATCAAGCATCTATTGCTTATCCTCTAGACACCAAAAACTTTCATTATGAGGCTGAACTAACAATAGCCATAGGTACTGGCGGCATTGATATTCAAGAAGATCAGGCACTTGGACATGTATTTGGTTACGCCACTTCGATCGATTTAACACGTCGTGACTTGCAGCTAGAAGCACGAGAAAAAGGCCGTCCTTGGGATTGGGGAAAAGCATTTGATTTGTCGGCTCCAATTGGCCCAATTTGTAAACGAGATGATGCGCGAGAACTTGATCTTGAAAAAAGCGCAATAAAACTCATTCTAGATGGTGAGACAAAGCAAGATGCTGTTCTTGCTGAATTGATCTGGTCAGTTCCAGAAATCATTTCAACTATTTCGCGCACAATGGAGCTAAAGCCCGGCGATCTTATTATGACTGGCACACCCGCTGGTGTGGGCCCAATATTACCTGGACAGCAAATGCAAGTTCAAATCACAGGCCTTACAGAAACGGTACTTAATATCGAAGAACGGTCTGTATAATGAGCCTTATTCTTCATTCATTTTTTCGCTCTTCTACGTCATTTAGAGTGCGTGTTGCCTTAAATTTAAAAGAGCAAAGCTATGAGCAACTGAGCTATAATTTTCGTGAAGAACAGCAACGCTCTGAAAAATATCTCGCTTTAAATGCGCAAGGGCTTGTGCCGACACTCACCACCTCAGAGGGAGAAATCACTCAATCTCTTGCAATTTTAGAGTGGCTTGATGAGACTTTTCCACAGCCAAGCCTTTTACCAAAAGACCCCTTTGGCCGCGCGCGCGTTCGCTCTTTGGCGCATGCAATAGCGCTCGACACTCATCCAATAAATAATTTGCGTGTACTCAATCGTTTACGTGGCCAGCTTGGCGCAAATGATGAAGACGTCGCAGATTGGTTTCGTCATTGGGTAGCTTTGTCCTTTGATGCAATTGAAACACGCTTATCAAGAGAAACACAAACCGGCACTTTTTGTCATGGAGATGAAATCTCTCAGGCAGATATTTGCTTGGCAGCTCAGTCGGTCAATAACGTGCGCTTCAATGTCGATGAAACGCCCTATCCAATAATTCGCGGCATCGTAGCTAATTGTTTGAAGTTGCCTGCTTTTGAAAAGGCACTCCCAAAAAATCAACCTGACGCCGTTTAGGCATAAATAAACTTAAGGAGGAATAAAATGAATTATCTAACTCGCATTGCACTTTCCGCTTCTGTGCTGACAGTGACTGCCACGGCAGCGCTTGCAGATGTTGTCTCTATTGCCACACCGCCCCAAGGCTCGGTCTGGAATACGATGGCTTCAGTTATTGCAGGACAAGCACGCGAAAAAGCAAACATCAAAGCTGTCGTACAGCCCATGGCTGGTAATGAGGCTATGCTACAAACTGTTAATCAAGGCCGCGCTGAATTTACGCTTGATGATGTGAACGATGTTATCACGGCATCATCTGGCACTGGTGAATGGAAACAAAAGCTTGAAAATTTACGTATTGTAGCGCGTATCAACCCTTTTCCAGTTGGTTTATATGTTAAAAAATCTATGAACATAGAAAACGTTGCCGATTTGAAGGGAAAATCAGTACCTTCTGGCTGGGGTGGTTTTCCTCTTGCGCGCTCACATATCGACGGCATTCTTGCAACCGCAAATATGACAATGGATGATGTAACTGGCGTTCCTGTTCCAGAGCTAATCCGTGGATCTGATGCGCTGGCAGCTGGTGCAGTTGATTCTGCTTTCTTTGCTGTTGGCGGCCCAAAAGTTGCTGAAGTTAACGCATCAGTGGGCGGTGTTCGCTTTTTGAAAGTCGATAATTCTGCTGAGTCTTTAAAAAGAATTCAAGCAGTACGACCAGCTTTCTACTTTTCAGATGTAAAGCCAGCTCCATTTCGCGTTGGCGTTGAATCTACTATGGCATTTGTAACATGGGACAACGTTTTGGTTGCTAACAAAGACGTGTCTGATGAACTCGTTACAAATATGCTGACTACGATTGCTGATAATCAGCCTGCTATGGCAAAGGCTTATCCACCTCTTGGTGCATTTGCTATCGAGCGCTCTTACAAAAGCTATCCAGGTGTAGACTATCACCCGGCAGCAATTGCGTTCTTTAAAAAGCGTAATATCGAACAATCTAACTAAAAAATTAGGAGCGGAAATCAATGAGCATTACCGCTCCACCGTCTACAAATCAGTCTTCAGCTTTTCGCCATCTAAAAAATGCTCTAGCTGGGATACTAACATTAGCAGCAATTCTTTTTGCTGCTGATGTGCCCTCTAAACTGGGTGTTTTTTTTTACACCGAACAGTTTTTAGCCTTTGTTCTTGGCCTATCGCTTGCAATCGCTTTTCTTGATAAGCGAACAGATGATGGCCTTGAGGCACAAGCACCAAGTGCATTTGATATTATACTCGCCGCAATAGGCCTAGGACTTGGCCTTTACGTAGCCTTTGATTATGGGCGACTTTTATCTGCCGCGTACTCCGTTCCTCTTGATACCGTATTAATCGCCAGCGGTCTGTTTGTACTTGTAGTCGAAGCCATGCGCCGAAAAGTTGGATGGACCCTTGTTATCGTGGTGCTTAGTATTTGTGGCTATGGTCTTATTGGACACCTTATTGAGGGCCCCCTTCAAACACGTGATGTCGAATGGGATCGTATGGTCGTGTATTTGGGTTTTGACACCAACGGCATTTTGGGTCTCACACTCATGGTTGCAGCAACAGTGGTTGTGGCATTCGTATTTTTTGGACAGCTCTTATTAAAATCAGGTGGCGCTGATTTCTTCAACGATATTGCGCTCGCTACAATGGGTCGTAAGAGAGGTGGCGCTGCCAAAATATCAATTCTTGCTTCTGGTTTATTTGGCTCAATTTCAGGCGTAGTGGTCTCAAACATTGTTGCCACGGGTGTTGTGACAATTAGATTAATGGTGAGTTCTGGCATTGCTCGCCACAAGGCAGCAGCCGTTGAAGCCGTTGCCTCAACAGGCGGGCAAATAGTTCCCCCTGTCATGGGCGCGGTTGCTTTTTTGATGGCCGATATTTTGCAACGCCCTTATTCAGAAATCGTGATAGCAGCTATCGTACCAGCGCTTTTATACTATATCGCGGTTTTTGCTCAAGTCGATTTAGAAGCCGCGCGTGATGAAGTGGCCTCTATCGATGAGAAGTTAATTCCAGACACTGGATTTGTATTACGCAATGGTTGGATATTTATCTTACCATTTGGAGCCATTATCTATGCAATTTTCTATGCCAATCAGCGTCCAGAAACTGCCGCTCTTTGGGGCTCTCTTGCTGCAATACTTGTTGGTCTTTGGGGATATGGTTCTAAAAAAATCCGCCCAAGCGATATAATGAATTCACTTGTCGAGACAGGTCGTTCAGTGGTCGATATCGTTCTTATAGCATCGGCCGCTGGTTTTATTATCGGAGTTCTCAACGTTACTGGTTTGGGTTTTGGCCTAACATACTCGTTAGTATCTTTGGGGTCAGGATCGCTATTCGCATTATTGGTCATTTCTGCAGGTGTGTGTATCGTGCTTGGCATGGGCATGCCAACTGTTGGCGTCTATCTTCTATTGGCGGTTTTAGTAGCGCCATCACTCATCGAATCTGGCGTGCAGCCGGTTGCAGCGCATCTGTTCATTTTTTATCTGGGAATGATGTCTATGGTAACGCCGCCAGTAGCCATTGGTGCATTTTTTGCGGCAACTATAGCCGGAGCTAAACCAATGCAAACGGCATTTGCCAGTATGAAACTTGGCTGGACTGCATATATCATTCCGTTTATGTTCGTTGCATCGCCAGCGCTATTGTTAGATGGCACGTGGCATGAAGTGCTTTGGACAGTGACCAGCGCATGTGTAGGCGTTTACATCCTATCTGCAGCTCTCGTGGGGTATTTATGGGGGCCATTAAGTGTCATTATGCGCTTCATTTCTGCTATTTCTGGTGTTCTTTTTCTATTGCCAACCCAAGTTCTAGAAGCGTTAGTTAATGTCGATGCTCTATGGAGCAAGCTACTTGGAATTGCTCTCCTACTTCCATTGCTGATATTACAGACGCGAAGAGATCGTCAAAAAATATAATAATGTGAAAATTAATTGTGTAGCGAAATGTAAGGTAAGCTTATAAATACTCTTGAGCTTTGGATCATAAGCTGGCTTAGTCGCCAACGGCAACTGCGCGCCAAAACAGACGTTCAATTGAATAACTGGATGCCCATTTTAAACACAAAGTGAGTACATATAATTATACCATCCAGTAATAACGATGTTTACGTTTGCTCTAATTTGTTGCGCATTTTTTCTAAAAATATGCGGCTTGAATCATTAGGGGCCTTTTCAATGGCTATATGATAATCGGCAAGTGCTTCTTTATTTCGATCCAGTTTGACCAAAATGTTAGCGCGAGCTGCGTAAAATGGTTGAAAGTCTGACAGATCGTTTTGAAGCTCATTTAACTTTTGCATTGCAAACTTTTCTTGGCCAACTTCCCCCATCACTACAGCCCAGTTTAACGCAACAACAGGTGTCGGCTCATGACGCCAAAGCGTTTGAAAAAGCAAACACATTTGCTTCCAATCTGGTGCTGGATCACACATATGGCAATCGGCAATAGCTGCTTTAATTTGGAATGGTCCAGGCAGCTTCCTAGACATCGCTTTTAATAAGAGCCCCTGTCCCTCTTCTATGAAAGCTTCATTCCACACTGCTCTATCTTGTTCTGCGACAGGTAAGCTTGCGCCATCACTGCCTATTCTTGCAGCGCGCCTTGCATCGGTTAATAGCATCAGTGCAAGTGCGCCTTCAATTTCTGGATCTTCTGGGCGTAATTTATCTAGTAATCTGACGAGGAAAAGTGCTTCTTGGCACAGGTTTCGATTAACATCATCATTGGTTAAATAACCCGTCGTAAAAATTACATAGATGGTTGATAAAACAGCATCGAGCCTCTCATTCCATTGCTCTGCCTCTGGTACTGAAAA
>JBGCEA010000002.1:0-2648 GCA_045105915.1 Nitratireductor sp. | reverse complement strand
CCAGAAACAATGCGCTGGAAACCAACGAAAAGCGGCAGACCTTCAACCCAAAAAGCTGATAAAGCCGCGATGCCAAGTGCAAATGCGACTGGCGTTCCGATGATAACGCAAAATGCGAATATCCCTAAGAGGAGTAAAATTCCCATTACAAACCTTCTTCAAAATCGTCTGTGCGTTTATCAAAGCCAAGTAGCAAGCGTGCTAAATGACCGATGGAAAATAGAAAGATTAGCGCGCCACAAATTGTAAGCGGCAGCGAGCGAAACCCTTCAGAAATTTGAATTAAGGGTATTAGCGTGTTCCACTTAAACTGAGTAAGTTGAACGCCATACCAAAACATCATTCCACCAAAAACAATCATCATTAGATCGGTTAGAATAACTAAAGCTGAGCGTAACCAACTGGGCACAACAGCTCTAAAAATGATAACTGAGAGATGAGTGTCTTGGTGCACACCTGCCGCAGCGCCAAAAAATGCAATTACCATTACAAGCAATAAACCGACTTGCTCAACCCAAGTGGGCGTATCATTTAGGACATAGCGACCAAACACCAACCATGCAAAAAATACAGTCATTGCTACCAAAGCAACGCCTGCAACTAAGAAGCAAATTTTTGTAAGATTGTCAGAGATGGATTCTAACTTTTGCAAAGCAAAAGGTTTGTTTTTTTCATCGCGCATAATTTATCCCAAATAAACCCCAAAGCTAAAGATGCAAAAACTGCCCAGCAACTAGAAAACGCTGGGCAATTTCTTATTTCAACTAAAAGATTATTTAGTCGCTTTAGCTAAATCAACCAACTTTTTCATGTCTGGGTTTGCAGCAAGGTATTCGCTGTAAACTGAGTCCATAGCTGATTGGAACGGGCTTTTGTCTGCGATTTCATTCACCTTGATGCCAGCAGCTTCAACGTCTTTTCTCGCTTGACCTGACTGTACTTCCCAAAGTGAACGTTGGTAAAGTGCAGCACCTTTTGCAGCTGCGCGAACAGCGTTTTGCATAGCTGGTGATAGCGCGTTGAACTTTTTAGTATTTACGCAAATGCACTCAGGAATGATAAGGTGTTCACTCAATGAATAGTGAGTTGTCACTTCATAGTGGCCAACATTTTTAAATGATGGGAAGTTATTTTCTGCGCCATCTACAACGCCAGTTTTTAGCGCTTGTTGAACTTCAGAAAATGCCATTGGTGATGGGTTACCACCCATTGCTGAAATCATAGCTGTATAAAGGTTGTTGTTCATCACACGAATTTTCAAACCTGCAACATCCGCAGGAGTTTCAATCGCTTTTTGGCTGTAGAACGAACGTGCACCCGCATCAAACCAAGCTAGAGGAAGAACACCCGCATCGCCCATAGCTTTTGCAACTACATCGCCTGCTTCGCCTTCAAGTACGCGGAACATGTGCGGTACTGATTTGAAGATGAATGGTAGAGATACAAGGTTTGCTTCTTTTACCATTGGACCAATTGGACCAAGGTTGAAGTTGCCAAGCTCTATCGCACCAATGCGAACTTGCTCAAGCGCATCTGGTTGTGAGCCAAGCACACCACCGTGGAATACTTCAACTTTAACTTCACCATTAGTGGTAGCGCTAACCATATCAGAAAATAGATCCATCGCAGCCGTGTTTGGATGGCCATCATTGTGGATGTTCCATGCGCGCCATTCTGCTGACATTGCCATAGTGCCTGATACTGCAATTGCAGCAGCTGCACCGAATAATGTTTTTGTTAGATTTTTCATATTCACTTTTCCTCCCAGAAACGTTGAAAGCCACCAGCCTAGCTGGAACAGCCACTTTTAAGATTGCACAGTTAAGATTGCCCCGTGAAAACAGCACAAGAAAAAATGCGAGTCAAGTTAAATGTAGACTAGTATGGTAATTAATGTTTATGCTATTAGTATAAGAACGTAATGTTAGCAAAACCACATAAGTGCAATGAATGAGCATTTTTGGATAAGCAAAGTTGTAAAGGAATAGAAAATGAGCCTACAGGGAAAAACCGCAATAGTGACAGGTGCTGGCAGAGACATTGGCAAGGCATGCGCATTAGAACTTGCTGCAGAAGGCGCAAATGTAGCGCTTAGCTACCACGCAAGTGGTGATGGTGCAGAGGCTGCTGTTGCACAAATTGTTGCTAATGGTGGCAAAGCCATTGCGGTGCAGGCAGATTTAACTACACAAGAGGGTGTAGATGCACTTGTTTCAAAAACTGTAGATGCCTTTGGCGGCATTGATGTTTTGGTAAATAACTCTGGTGGCTTGGTTGAACGCAAAAGCATTTTAGAAATGTCACTTGAGCATTGGGAAAAAGTAATGACACTAAATCTCACAAGTACTTTTCTTATGGTCAAAGCTTGCTTAGCACATATGAAAGCTGGCGTTATTGTAAACATAGCATCGCAAGCTGGACGTGATGGTGGCGGCCCTGGCTCTATTCCTTATGCAGCCTCTAAAGGCGGCGTAATGACGATGACACGCGGCCTTGCAAAAGAACTTGGCCCGAACATTCGTGTAAATGCTATTTGCCCAGGCATGATAGATACTGACTTTCATAATATTTTCACAAAGCCAGAAGTGCGCACACATGTTGCAAATGTATCGCCTGTAAAACGCGAAGGCACACCACAAGACATTGCA
>JBGCEA010000001.1:0-3476 GCA_045105915.1 Nitratireductor sp. | reverse complement strand
GGAATATGGCGAGACTAATCTGCCAACTCGCCTTTTAGTGCTTTTGCAATCAGTGCGCGCGTTGCTTCTATGCCGTATAGGGCAATAAACGAGCCAAATCTTGGACCTTGGTCTTGGCCAAGTAAAATTTGATACAAAGCTTTGAACCATTCACGCAGGTTCTCATAATTGTTTTCTTTGCCAACAGAAAACACTTCTGTTTGAATGGTATCGCCGTTGCTGGAGGCATCTAGATTTGCAAGTCGCGTGTCTAAATCTTTTAATGCAGAAATTTCTGAATCATTTGGCGCTCTAAAGCTCTTCGTGGGTTTTACAAAATCTCTGAAGTAAGCAATTGCAAAGCCAACAAGCTCATCTAATTTTGGATGCGTTTGTGGCGACAAGCCTTCTTCGTAAGTTGAGATGAAGCCCCATAGGGTTTCTTTGTCTTCTGCGTTAGATGCGCTCACCAGATTTAGAAGCATTGAATATGAAATAGGCATATTTGCTTTTGGCGGATTGCCACTATGAATGTGCCAAACAGGGTTTTGCAAACGCTGGGTATCGTCTTGCGTTTCATAAGCTGCAAGGTGCTGGAAATATTCATCTACTTGGCGCGGTATTACATCAAAAAACAAACGCTTTGCAGTGCGTGGTTTTTGGAACATAAACAAAGACAAGCTTTCGGTTGGCGCATATGTAAGCCAATCATCAATCGTGATGCCGTTGCCTTTTGACTTTGAAATTTTCTCGCCTTTATCATCTAAAAACAATTCATAGCAAAATTGCTCTGGCGGTCTGTTGCCCAAAACGCTGCAAATTTTTGAATACACTTTGCTGTTTAAATCATGGTCTTTTCCGTACATTTCGAAATCGACCTTTAGGCCAGCCCAGCGCATGCCAAAATCTGGTTTCCATTGCAGCTTAACATTACCGCCCAAAACAGACATTGTTACTTCGCTGCCATCTTCATCATCAAATGTGATGGTAGCATTTTGCGCATCAACCTTTTTCATGGGCACATAAAGCACATGCCCAGTGGTAGGTGATATTGGCAAGAAAGGACTATAGGTTGCTTGGCGTTCTGGTCCCAATGTTGGGATCATGACATTCATGATGTCATCATATTTTTCGCAACATTTTTTTAGCATGTCATCAAATTTGCCAAGCTTGTAATATTCTGTCGAACTTGCAAATTCGTAGTTAAAGTCAAAGCGATCTAAAAAGGCGCGAAGGCGTGCATTGTTTTGGTGCGCAAAGCTTTCATGTTCGCCATATGGGTCTGGCACTTGCGTTAGGGGCTTGTGCAAATATGCTTCTAACTTGTCTTGATTTGGAACATTGGCTGGCACTTTGCGCATGCCATCCATATCGTCTGAGAAACAAAGCAGACGCACCGGCACTTTGTCTTCTGTCAAAACACGAAAGGCATTAATCACCATTGTGGTTCTTGATACTTCGCCAAATGTGCCAATGTGCGGCAAACCTGAAGGGCCATAGCCAGTTTCAAAAAGCACTTCATCTGGAAAACCAGAGCGCTGATAACGCTTTACGATTTTAGATGCTTCTTGAAAATTCCATGCCTTTGACTTTTGCGCTGCCGCAAGTAATTCGGGCGTAATATTTAACTCAGGCAAAGCAGCACTTGTCATTTTGTTTTCCAATTTTGAAAAAATGAATATCATTTTTAATTTATAATTATCTGCGGTTTAGAACACCCAGAAGAACTTGCCAATAAAAAAGAACGAAAATACGATTCTAATTTAACACAAAGCCGCCCTCACCAAGGTGTGACTTGTAATATAGGGCTTTTTGAATACAATCCAAGTCAGCATATTGGAGTTGAAATGGACGAAACACAAATTAGATTGCTCATATTTATTGGACTATTTTTGACCTTAGCTGTGTTAGAATATTTAGTGCCAAGAAGAGAGCTGCGCCCGCTAAAAGCAAAACGTTGGTTTACCAATTGGGCGATCACTATTATCGATTCATTGGTGCTTAGATATGTTGTTAAAATAGTAGCCGTTGGCGGCGCTGTTTGGGCAATTACCAATGGGTTTGGTCTGTTTAATATTGTAGAAGCGCCCTACTGGCTTGCCTTTATTGTTTCTTTTTTGGTGCTCGATTTTGCAGTTTGGCTTTCGCATGTTGCCTCTCACAAAATTCCTATATTTTGGCGTATTCACCGCATGCACCATAGCGATGTAGACATAGATGTGACGACAGCCATTCGCTTTCATCCGATCGAGATTATCTTATCGATGATCTATAAATATGGCGTTGTGCTGCTTTTGGGTGCGCCTGTTGCTGCCGTGTTGGTTTTTGAAATTGTCTTAAATGGCGGCGCTATGTTTAACCACTCCAATTTAAAGCTGCCTTTATGGCTAGATAAATGGCTACGCCTTATTATTGTGACACCAGACATGCACCGCGTACATCATTCTAGTGAACCGGTTGAAACGGATTCAAATTACGGATTTAATATTTCTGTTTGGGATAGAATGTTTAAAACTTATATAGACCAACCAAAGCTTGGGCATGATGAAATGCAAATTGGTTTAAAAGAATGGCAAGATGAAAAACCCGCAAGACTAGATTGGTCTTTGCTTGTGCCTTTTAGAAAATAGAGACTGCTTTTTGATCGCTTGATAAGCCTCTGTTAAAAAAGACCCAATTTTAAAAAAGTCCAAGCGGAAAATATTTTAAATACAACTCAGCAAAAATGCCTTTTTCATTTATTTGTTTTAATGCGTAATTAAAGCCCATCGTGAGCTCTGTCTGCTCTTTGCTAACAGCAATTGTAAGACCATTTCCAAAATATTCTTTTGAGAGAAAGGCTCCGCTTGAAAAAGAACAGCAGTCGTCGGCATCTTTTGAGGCTAACCAAAAGGTTGATGAAAGCGCGTCTGTAAAGACAGCATCTACACTACCACTTTTAAGCGCATTAAAAACTGATTGGCGAGTTGGGAAAGTTGAATATTTGCGTTCACCAAATGAGCTTGAGAAAAACATTTCATGGGCAGAGCCCTCAACTACGCCAACCGTTTTTTTGAACAGTGAATGATAGATGGGGCTTTTTAACTTATTTTCACTCAGCGTAATGAAACGACCAGGTATTGTTAGAAATGGTTTTGAAAAAGAAAAGATCGCACGGTTTTCAGTGGTGACATCTAGCCCTGCAATAATTGCCTCTGCTTCGCCGCTTTGAATGCTAGGCTTTAGTTTATCCCATGGCACAGCTTGAATTTGGCATTTTGGCAGTACACCCAATTCTACACATATGGCACGCGCTAGATCGATATGAAAACCTGTGAGGCGTTTTTTTCGATCAATAAAATTAAATGGCGGGAAACCTGTAGTTGTTAAAAACTTCAAACGAGGAAGCGTTGAAAAATCTGGCTTTGAATATCTTGTGTCTGGATCCCAAAAATTTGGAATTAATACATTTTGGGCGCGCGCGGCACCTAAGGGATTTAAAGACGCCAATGATAGGC